>SKMY01000133.1 GCA_007120815.1 Syntrophomonadaceae bacterium
CGGCGGCCATGGCTGTCGCACTTTGCTTGTTATTAAAGCCTTCCCGGGGGTGCATGGCCTGTATCTCAACATGGGGGTTAAGCAAGTCGACGACCACTATCCTGGCCGTTGTGGCGTTCTTTCCGATACGCAAATCATACGTTAACAGGCGGCTTCCTTCACCGATGATCTGGTCTGATTTCAAGGTGTAGTTCATGTCCAAAGCCGATAAATCGCCGGCAAAGACAGGGCCGCCCCAAAACACGAAAAGCCATAGTGTAAAGAGGATGAATGGAAGGTTTGCCGATCGGTTCACGTATACTCCTCCAGCCTTTTGTTTTATTACCAATTATACCACAGGAAAACCTAATTTTCGTTGATTTTCCAGCGGTAAAAATATCCAATTTTTATGGATTCAGTGTTCCATGCCCTGTTAATTCGTGTATAATAAAAGAAATAGACGTATTCACAAAGGAGGAATCCGCTTGTCAGGGGAGGTTACTTTTCTTCACGCTGCCGACCTGCACCTGGGCAGTCCCTTGAAGTCGGTGGGGGACAAGTCCCCCGACTTAAGGGAAAAATTGGAGAATGCCGCCTATACAGCCCTGGCGCGTTTAACCGGTGCGGCCATCAGGCAGAACGTGGATTTTGTCGTATTTTCCGGCGACATTTACGACCAGCAGGCGCGTTCCGTTACGGCAAACCAGGCCTTCATCCAGCACTTGAAAAGGCTCGAACAAGCCGGCATTCCGGTTTATTTAATTTACGGAAACCACGATCCCATTAATGCCGGCACCGAGTTCTTTTCATTTCCAGAAAACGTGCGGGTGTTCCCTTCGGACAGCGTTTGCCTGGAAGAGGTGGTTGGACAGGAAGGGAAGGTCATTGCACGGATTTTGGGCCAGTCGTACCGGAACCGCTCGGAAAACCGCACCATGTATGATGGCTTCAACCCCCCGGACCGGGATGTTGTCAATATTGGGCTGTTGCACACGGGGCTTAATCCCTCCGCCAACAAGTACGTACCCTGTTCAGCAGCGGATCTCAAGACCAAAGACGCTATTCACTACTGGGCCCTGGGTCACGTACACCGCCGTTCAGTGATCAGCTGGGAGCCTCCGGCGGCGGCCTTCCCCGGTTTTATCCAGGGTCGGGACCCGGGCGAACCAGGATGCGGGGGCTGCC
The DNA here is from genome assembly GCA_007120815.1 of Syntrophomonadaceae bacterium. The sequence continues at coordinate 1,165 of SKMY01000133.1, forward strand.
TGCTGGTTCAGCTCTGCCCCGGGAGAAAGCCTGTCATCAAGTTTATTCCCACCTCTCCGATCATCTGGCTCAACCGGCAAGTGAACATTACCCTGGAAGATAACAGCATGGAAGATTTGCAAGAACGGCTTCTGGAAGAGGGCCGCCGCATCCCCGACAGCCATCCTGCTGAAGACCTGGATATCGAGCTGGCCGACGGTGAAACCATGCAAGTCGAAGGTTTCATAGTGCGATGGGAATTAACCGGCAGGGGACGGGTGCATGGTGACGTGATTTCCAAAGACGAGGACGGCTTACGCGACTACCTGGCAGATGAACTGCGCCGCCAGCTGGGCAGCCTTCGTCCCTTTGTGTGGACCGAGTCCCTTCACTTCTTTACGGCAAATCCCCTTCCTCAACTGGACAATATACCGGAAAAGGATGAAGTGCTCCAACACCTTAACCGGGTTTACTGCGCAATGAAAAATGGAGAAGGGCGGGAAGACATCCTTCATGCCATGGGAGACATCTGGTATGAGCAAAAAGACCACGAAGAAACCAGGGATTATCAATTTCCCGTTACCGAAGAAGCATACGCCAAGGTGATTGAAAAAGCATACAGGTTGGTCGTAGAGCGCGTTCTGGAAGGGCGTGATCAGCCGTGATTATTAACCGTCTCTACCTGGGGGATTTTGGCCTGTTTCAGAACCAACTTATGGAGAATATCGGTCCCGGCCTGGTTGTAATCGGCGGCCCCAACCGGGCCGGTAAAACCACGTTAATGAATGCAATCCGCTACCTGGGTTTCGGTATTCCCAAAAACGTTTCCATCCCGGCTGCCGTGAAACACCAGGTCAGCGCCGGGGTCAATCACGGCGGGAAAAGCTACGCCATCCAGATAGAAGGCCACGCAGGCCCCAAGGTCTTCCTGCTGGATAAAACGGAAGAACGCGAAGAAGCGGATATAATCGCATTATACGGCGGCATCGACGACTTTACATACAGGCAAGTTTTTACCATCAGCCTGGACGAGCTGCGTCAAATACCGGAAGGGCTTTCCAAAAACGATGAAGGAAAGCTATCAGCGGTGCTGTTGGGTGCGGGGTGGAGCGACTCCTTTAAGCTCATGGAGCTGAAAGAAACATTTGGCACGGCGGCATACAATATCGGGGCCTCCAAAGGGGCTGTGGGGGCTAAAAAGTTCAAAGAGTACAAGAAAGCCCTGGATGAAGGGATAGCGCTGCGCCAACTGGCCAATGCCGGACTGGATGAATACCACAACAAGAAACAGCAGCTGCAGGTGCTAAGCGACCGGGTTCAGGCACAGCAGACAACCCTGGAGGCAGGGAAAACAGAGCTCCAAAGATTGGATCTGTTGGAGAGGCACTTTGAACGTTTCCGGAGCATCATACAGACCAGGGCCGAACTCATTGAGCCGGTTAGCAAAATGCTGCTGGAAAATTATCCGTCCGGAGGGCTGTATGAAGGGTCCATGCTGAAAGAGCGGTACGGCCAGGTGCTCAAACTCCATCACGCAGCGGCAGATGATTTCACCTCCCTGACAGGCCATCCAGTCGACTCACATCTCTATGCGGGCCTGCTAGCACACCGCAGCGAGCTGGAAAAGCTGGAAAAGAAACTGTCGGGCTGGCGGGAAGCGGTAAAACATTTTCGGGCAAAAAGCCAGGAACTGGCGGAACGGGAAAGGGCCCTCTCCGGGCAGATCGAGGGGCTTTACGGTAAAGCAAATAAGACCCAGGCCCTTTCAACCGTGATGACTGTTAAAACCGATGGGCTAAATCTACAGGACCTGCTGTACAAAGTGGACACATACAAAAGGTGTCGGGATCAGCTTCAGGCAAAAGAATACGGGATAAAGGATCTGGAAACTGCCTTGCAGGAAAAAACAGGCCAAAGGGACGCACTGCCCCCGCCTGACAACAGACTCTTAAAGAAAGTCTTCTGGGCGGTTGGGCTGGATGCGGCAGCGGTGGTTGTGCTCTACCTTCTTTTGACCCCGGCCATTGCTGTTACGGTTGGGGCTTTGTTTGGGCTCGGTATCCTGGCCTATTTTATCCGGCAAAACCGCAAGGACCAATGGCTGGAACTGGAATATCGTGAAAGGGAAAAGGAGATCAGCGCCCTGACGTTAGAGTTGAACTCCATGCAAACGCGTCGTCAAGAACTGGCCGAGGAGCTTGAGAGGAAAAAATATGAAATTGAAGCCATAAAAAACCGACTGCAGGTTCCAGAGGACGTACAGGTTGACTACTTGCCTCACTTCATCGCAGAAGCGGGTACCATTCAAAAAAATTACCGGTTAATAACTGTGGAAAGGGAGGCGTTAACAACCGTTGAACAGGATCTGAGAAAATCGCTTTCCTCGGCAGCGGCTGTACTGTCTTCCACAGGCCTGTTAGATTCAGGTGATTCCGACTGGGTTGACGATGCGGAAATTCTTTTTTCTGCCCTGGAAACAGCCCTTCATTACCTTGATGCCGCAAAGGATGTTGACCACAAGGAAATAGCAAAAAAAGAAGTAGAAAAAGACATAGACAACTTATTAAAAAAAGAAAATGCCTCTTTGAACCTGGAGGTTTCGCAACAATCCCCTGGCGTTTTACTGGAAGGTTTTATCGACCGCGGCCGGGAATACCAGGCGCTGGTTGAAAAGGAGGAGCAGGGCAGAAAAGCCCAGCAGTACCTGCTGGACGACCTGCAGGAAAGGGGATGGAAGGAGGTACTGCTTTCTGAAGAAGGGAGTAAGGTTGAACGGGACCACGACCTGATTCAGGCTTTTGGAAGCTGGTACGGTGAATTTTCCAGCAAAGAAGAGATCGACCACCAACTACAGGAGAAAAAACAAGAGACGAGCCTGCTTGCCCGGGAAATAGAGGAGAACAAAAAAGTAATCTGGCAGCTGGAAAGAGACCTGGAAGAGCTGGCAGCAGATGATAAAATCAGGGAGGCTAGTGATAAGATCCATGAAGCCAGGAACAGGCTGGAGCCCCTGGCCGAGGCGTATGCTGTAAACCGGGTTGCCCAGTTCATGGTGGAAAAGGCCTATCAACAGCTGTTGGAAAAAACCAAGAATGAACTCCTGGCCCCGGCCAGTGCAATATTTCGCAAAATTACCGGGGGGGACTACGCCGAAGTTGAGCCACCCCACAGTACCAGCAAACCCGAGTTTTTCGTAAAATTGCCCGATGGAAAAATCCAGGATGTTGACAAACTGAGCCGGGCTACCCGGGAG
>SKMY01000253.1 GCA_007120815.1 Syntrophomonadaceae bacterium
AAGCAGGGAAGCATGGGGAAGCATGGGGACGGTTCTCCTGCTTCCTTTTAGAGCTTTCCCCTTAGAGCTTTCCCCGTGTTTTCTTACTTTCCAACGCGTGCCATCCAATTAAGGAAGCAGGAGAACCGTCCCCGTGCTTCCTCAATTAAGGAAGCAGGAGAACCGTCCCCGTGCTTCCTTCGTCCCCGTGCTTCCTTTAAACCGTGAAGGCCTGCGGACTTGCGGGCTTGAGGATGTGATCTCGGCGTGAGAAGAAATTCTCAAAAAAATAAAAAAATAAATGAGCCGCCCGGTGCTCCGGCTTACATGAACACCTACGGCGACATGGTCACGCTGCTGCTGACTTTTTTCGTGCTGCTTTTCACCTTTTCTTCGCTGGATGTGCAGCGCTTCCACGAGGTGATGTCCGCTATCCAACACTCTTTTATGGGGCGAACCGGTATCCTCGAAGGCACAACGGAACCTGCCGAAGAATCGGAAAGACTCGATCCCAAAGAGATGACCGCCCAAGATGTCACCACGGGCCTGGGAGAACGTGAACTGGCCTTGCTTGAAATAATGGAGCAGCTGGAGGAAACGTACGAAGAGGTCCGCACCTTTCTCCAGGAAGCCGGCCTGGAAGATGAGGTTCAGATGCGCATCGAGGAGCGGGGTGTTATCCTTCAGCTGCCGGAGCGGATTCTTTTTGACAAAGGGCAGGCGGTCATTAAAGGTGAGTTTATCCCGGTACTGGACATGATGGCGGAACTGCTCCAGCGGATTGACAACCAGATAATCGTGGAGGGGCACACCGACAACGTGCCCATTACAACGCCGCGGTACCCGTCCAACTGGGAGCTTTCCGTTGACCGGGCAGTGAGTGTGGTACGCTACCTGTCGGAACAACATGAGTTAGACCCCAGGCGGTTTCAAGCAACGGGGTACGGTGAATACCGGCCTATCGATACCAACGAAACTGCGGAAGGCAGGTCCCGGAACCGCAGGGTGATCATTGTTTTTTCCGTATTAATGATGGATGACCTGAACGATTTATAAAAAAATGTCGTAAAACCCTCCTTTTTTTCCAGAAATAAGCAGGGAATCTGCCACATCATGAAGAAATAAATAAACAATTGGTGTGGAAGAATCCGTCAGTATAGTCGAGGTGACCTGGTTGGCTCCTAAGGGCAAGGAACAAAATAAAGAACCGGAAGAAATTCAAGAAAAAAAACCAAAACGGAAGATGATTCGGCTCATTTTTGTTCTGGTTTTTTTAATTGTCATTGTTCTGGTGGGCGGGTTTTTTGCTCTCCGGTTTGGACTGGCCGATGGGCTGTTGGGCGGTGTTTTTGGTTCCTCGGAAACGGAAGAAGAAGCGTACAGGGAACCGACGTATACTTATGAAATGCCCGAAGTTGTCGTTAACCTTGCCGGCGAGCGGCGCCAGTTTTTGAGCGTTAAGTTCTACGTGGGGTACGATGATGCCGGCTTGACCGAAGAGCTGGAGCGGCGCAGGCCGGAAATACGTGATGCGGTGTTGAATATTTTGTGGGATAAGACGGCAGAAGAGATAAAAACTGTTCAGGGCAAGGAACAGCTGCGCCAGGAGCTGCTGGATACCATTAACGGTATGCTGCGTCAGGGTGAGATTCGCGGGGTTTTTTTCTGGCATGTCATGATCCAGTAAACGGATTTGGGGAGGACTTGTGTTGGCCGGACACCTGAGCCAGAGCGAGATTGATGCGTTGTTAAAAAAAAATACTGAGGCCCGTCACTCCAATCCTGGAACCCCTGATGAGGGTGAGGAGAATAAAACAGAGACTAACACGGCTCCACAGAAACAAAGTAAGCCCTTGGTCGAAAAGGTTGAGTTTTCTCCTCTAAACCAGCGCGGTAAAGTTTACGGCGCCAAACCCCGGTTTCAGTACTTTGATGACATTGAGCTGGTCATAAGCGGTGAGCTCGGCACCGCTGATCTTACCGTCCGGGACCTGTTAAAACTGAAAGAGGGTTCGGTCATTAAGCTCAACAAGATGGCGGGAGATAGTTCAAAAGTACTGGCCAACGAACAGTTCTTTGGCTTTGCCGAGGTCGTGGTTATCAACGATCGGTTTGGCTTGCGGGTGACGCATATCGGTCAAGAAGAGCGGAAAGGCGCATTTAGAGATAACCCGGAAAACCAGGCCGGCAAGAATGTTGTAGGTGATGATGCAAACAAACCTGACGGGACCCGGGAAGGGGAGTAAGCATGGATAGTCTCATGGGGGCGTACCTTCGTCTTCTGGTCGCCTTTCCCCTGGTTATCATTCTGGCCTATTATGGACTACGATACCTGCTAAAAAATTTCGGTCCGGCTTTCAGCATGGGCCGCCGGGTACAGGTTGTCGAACGCACGGCGCTCAATGCCCGGACTTTTTTATATGTAATCCGCGTGGGCAACAGCTACCTCCTGGTATGCGCGTCTCCTTCAGGGGTGAGCTTGCTGAAGGACCTGGGAGAGAATTGGGAGGAATCTTTTCCCGCTGACCTGCATGAGCCGGCCGCCGGGGAAAGGACGTTTTCCGAGCTGCTGTCCCGGATCAAGGAACGCAAACGGCGGTAAAAAGAAGAAAAAATGACCCGGTGAAACTATTTTTTAAGCTGTGGGGAACTCATTACATGAATAAAACACCTTTGTATGTGTTGCTTTTAACCAGCTTAATTTTTTTCGGCTTTCACAATGATGCTGCAGCTCAGCCGATCGTTCCCATTCCCGATATTAACCTGCAGGTGGGCACGGGAGATGAACCGGAACAACTGGTGGGAATGCTGCAGCTTTTACTGTTACTGGCTGTGTTAAGCCTTGCCCCTGCTTTTCTCATCTTGATGACCTCTTTTACCCGGATTGTCATCGTGCTGGGATTTGTTCGAAATGCCCTGGCCACCCAGCAGATTCCCCCCAACCAGGTCGTTGTCGGCCTGGCTTTGTTTTTAACGTTTTTTGTCATGGCTCCGGTGTTTACCCAAATTAATGAAACGGCTATAACACCTTACCTGGATGAAGAAATCCCCTTTGAAGAGGCTTTCGAGGCGGGGAGCAGGCCCCTGAGGGAATTTATGCTGAACAACACCCGGGAGAAAGATCTGGCGCTGTTTATAGAAATTGGAGACCTGGAAGACCCGGAAGACCGCGAGGCCGTGGCCATGAGCGCACTGATTCCTGCATTTGTTCTCAGCGAACTAAAAACGGCGTTCCAAATGGGTTTTATCCTTTTTGTTCCTTTCTTGGTCATCGACATGGTCGTAGCCAGCGCCCTGATGTCCATGGGTATGTTTATGCTGCCGCCGGTTATTGTTTCTCTGCCTTTTAAAATACTGTTGTTTGTTCTGGTGGACGGCTGGTACCTGGTCGTTCAATCCCTTGTGGAAAGTTATACCTGATTGCTTTTGAAATTGGTTGATGGTACTGTGCCAAGGGCGCAAGCACCGGAAAGGGGAAAATGATGACACCGGATTTTGTGTTGAGTGTTGCCCGGGAAGGTATTTTGACCATTTTAATGGTGGCAGCGCCTATTTTGGGTGTGGGGTTGGGCGTCGGGTTAATGGTCAGCATATTCCAGGCCACCACCCAGATCCAGGAACCAACCCTTGCTTTTGTGCCGAAAATCGCCGCGGTGATGCTCTCGCTGATTATTTTCGGGGGATGGATTATGCAGCGGGTAATGACCTTTACGCTGAACCTGTGGTCCGGCTTGGGAACGATGTTCTAGAAAAAATGGCGTTTCCGCTTCCCCGGTATCGGCTCCGGTTATCTTCGCGGAAAGCGCCGGGGCTTAAGTTCAAGCTTCCCGCCGGTTGACCTGCAAGGGAAGGTGATTAACGTGTTAGAAGCGATGTTCATGAATTTTTGGTTTCCCTTCCTGCTAATCTTTGCCCGTGTTGCCGCTTTTATCGGGGTATTGCCTTTTTTTGCCTGGCGGGGTATACCGGTTATGGTTCGCGTTTTTTTTGCTTTTGTGCTCTCCATGTTGCTGGTATTTAGTTGGGATGGGCAGCTGGAACTGCCTTTGAACGATCTGGGACTGGTGATGCTCCTGGCCCGGGAAATCTTAACGGGAATCATCCTGGGTTTCTTAGTCTACTTTTTCCTGGCGGTTTTTTTGATGTCGGGTCAATTTATGGACCACAAGGCCGGCTTGATGATGGCGGGCTCTTTTGACCCGCTATTTGGGGGGCAGGTGACGATTTTAGGGCAGTTTTTTTACCTGCTGGCTGTTGTGTTTTACCTGACGGTAGACGGTCACCACATGCTGTTTTTGTCTCTGAGGGAAAGTTTCACCGTCGTACCCCTGGCTGGCCCCTTTGTCTCTTCTCTTGTCTTTTGGGAGATTGTGAAAACCTTCACGGTTTTGTTTTTGCTGGCCTTTCAAATCGCTGCACCCGTTGTCATTATCCTTTGGATGCTGGATATCGCCCTGGGGTTTCTTTCCAAAACGGTGCCCCAGATCCATGTTTTTATTGTGGGACTTCCTTTAAAAGTTGCCCTGGTTCTGTTTGTTTTTATGCTGCTTTTGCCCTTGATGGGCGGAGTCATGAGCGATGTTTTCGGCATGCTGTCCCGGGAATTTTTATTTATTATCGAGCACTGGTACGGTTAACCGTTGCAGCCAAAAAATGCGGGGGTATCGGATAGGTGGCTACACCTCTTGAACGTAAAAAACTGCATCAGTTCCTGGAGGCGGGGGAGTCCGCCAGGCTGAAAATACCGGCAAGCCGTTTAAACCTGCAGCTGTTTAACCAGCAGGAAGACAAAACGGAAGAAGCCACGCCCCACCGACGCAGAGAAGCCCGCAAGCGCGGCCAGGTCATGAAAAGCATGGAAATGAACTCTGCCGTTAACATGCTGGGTATGGTATTTTTCTTTGTCATATTTTGGCGTTATTTTTATCAACACTTGACGGCCATGCTCACTCATTACCTGGGCAGTGTGTTACACACGGAAATTGATTTGACATCCATGGAGGCCATGGCCCGCTTTTCCCTGGAGCAGTACCTCATGCTCACCGCGCCTTTTTTGGCCGTCGCCCTTTTCCTGGGTCTGCTGGCCAATGTCATGCAGGTGGGTTTTCTGGTTTCCACCGAGGTGATCAAGCCCCAGGCAAAAAGGCTAAACCCGGTGGAGGGGTTTAAACGTATTTTTTCCCGTCGATCCCTCTTTGAAATGGTCAAAGCGGTCCTCAAGGTCGTTATCGTGGGTGCCGTGAGCTACCTTTTCCTTCGCAGTGAACTATCGTTTTTGCTGCTCCTTTTAGGCCAGGAGGTGGGCGTAGTCACAGCCCTTACGGGCCGGGTCGTTATGGGCCTGGGCTTTCGGGTGGCAGGGGTATTTCTTTTCCTGGCCCTGCTGGACTTTATCTACCAGCGCTATGAACACAACAAAAACTTGAAGATGAGCAGGCGGGAAGTGAAGGAAGAATACAAGCAGCTGGAGGGGGACCCCTATATTCGTTCCAGGCAGAGGGAACGGCAGCGGGCCATTTCCCAGGAGCGAAGCATTGCCCAGGTCCCTGAAGCCACCGTGGTGGTCACCAACCCTACCGAACTTGCCGTTGCTTTAAAATACAATGAAAAAGAGGATCACGCTCCCGTTGTTGTTGCCAAGGGCGCCGGATTGTTGGCTCAAAAAATCAGGGAGGTGGCCCGGGAACACGACGTGCCTGTTATTCAAAACCCACCGGTGGCCCGGGTCTTATTTGCCCAGGCTGAGCTGGGGGATGAAATTCCGGCTGATCTGTACCAGGCCGTTGCCGAGATTCTGGCCATGGTGTACCGGCTGCAGGAAAAAGGCCAGCGCAGGCGACGTTTGGGCGCGTAATTCTTCGGGATTTTCTTACCAATCTTTAAAAAACGTGGAGGAAAATGCTAAAAACTGTTGAACTTACATAAGGTGGCGGTGTTTTACTACTTCGCCGCTGGTTTTAGGCCGCGGCCCGGGGTGGCTTAATGCCGCTCTTCGCGGAAAGCAAGGGGGTAGCAGCATGGTCTCACCGTCCTCAATACGCCGCTCTGACTTGGCCAACCTGGCCAAGAATATGGATATTCTTATCGCCATCGCTTTTGTGATGGTCATCGCCATTATTATTATCCCCATCAGGCCGCTGCTGCTGGATGTGCTGTTGGTCATCAACATCACCTTTGCCCTGATTATTGTCCTGGTTACCCTGTTTACCACAGAAATTTTACAACTGGCCACCTTTCCTTCCGTTCTCCTGGTGGCTACGCTGTTTCGCCTGGCCCTTAATATTTCCTCCACCCGCTTGATTTTGAACGAGGCCCGAGCCGGCGAGGTGATCAACGCTTTCGGGCAATTTGTTGTCGGCGGGAACTACGTGGTAGGATTAATTATTTTCATCATTATCACCGTGGTACAATTTGTCGTGATCACCAATGGTGCGGGGCGGATCGCCGAAGTGGCCGCCCGCTTTACCCTGGATGCCATGCCGGGGAAGCAGATGAGCATTGATGCCGACTTTAATGCGGGACTGATTGATGAGGATGAAGCCCGAAGCCGCAGAAAAAAGCTGCAGCGGGAAGCGGACTTTTTCGGTGCCATGGACGGTGCCAGCAAGTTTGTGCGGGGCGACGCCATTGCGGGGGTCGTTATTGTTCTCATCAACATTCTCGGTGGGCTGACCATCGGGATGGTTCAGCACAACCTTGATTTTTCTTCCGCTGCGCAGACGTACACCATCCTGACTGTAGGAGACGGCCTGGTTGCTCAAATTCCGGCCCTACTGGTTTCTTCATCGGCCGGTCTGCTGGTCACCCGGTCTACGGCGGAAGCAAGCTTCGGGAACGAACTGGCCTCCCAGTTTTTGAAGTTTCCCAAGGTGCTGGCTATTGTTGCCTTAATCCTGCTTACCCTGGGGATTGTGCCGGGGTTGCCCTTTACCCCTTTCTTGATTCTAGGCGCAGCCTGTGGTTTTGGCGCTTATACCCTCTACCGGGAAGAACAAAAGGCCAGGGAGAAACTGGAAGAGGATGCACAGATCGAAGAAGAGGCGGTGTCAACGCCCGAAGAAGACCTGCGCAGCATCATGAAAACGGACCTGCTGGAAATTGAAATCGGTTACAACCTGGTTTCCCTGACGGATAAAGGGGAAGATGGTGACTTGCTGCAGCGCATATCCACCGCCAGGCGCCGCCTGGCTTCTGACTTAGGTATCATTATACGCCCCATTCGTATTCGAGACAACCTTCAGCTTTCCCCCAACACCTATTTGGTTAAATTAAAGGGCAATGAACTGGCTCAGGGGGAGCTCAGGCCCGGGTACATGCTGGCCTTAAACCCTGAGGGCGTCACCTCCGATGAATTGGGGGGCATACCGACTGTTGAACCTACCTTTAACCTCCCGGCCGTCTGGATAACCCCGGCTCAAAAAGATGAGGCCGAGTTAAAAGGATGTACGGTGGTTGATGTTACGACGGTTTTAATCACCCATATCACAGAAGTTATCCGCACCCATGCCTTTGAGCTTTTAGGCCGCCAGGAGGTCAAGGAAATGATTGAAATGGTCAAGGAGAGCCGCCCGGCGGTGGTGGAGGAATTGATTCCCGACCTCATGGGAATTGGGGACATCCAGAAAATTTTACAAAACCTGCTTCGGGAAAACATACCCCTGCAGGACTTGCCCACTATCCTGGAAACCCTGGCTGATTACGCGGCAACAACAAAAGATCCCGATGTGTTAACAGAGTATGTCCGCCAGTCTCTGGCGCGTACCATCAGCGGGCAGCATATGGACGCCGGCAAGATGCTTCAGGTTATTACGCTGGACCCGACCCTGGAAAAACGGGTCGCCGATTCCCTGCAGCAAACAGTGCACGGAACGTTCCCCATCATGGAGCCCGAAACCTCTCATCGCATCATACAGGGGACGGCCGGCCTGGTAGAAAAACTGCGGGGGAAAGGCATCTCGCCTGTTGTACTGACCTCCCCGAGGATTCGCCTGCCCTTCAGGCGCATGATAGAACGTTATTTGCCGGATTTGCCTGTACTTTCCCTTAGCGAAATATTACCCCAGATCGACGTTCAATCCGTGGGGGTGTTAAAAGAAGATGAAAGTTAGAAAGTATTATGTGCAGGACATGAAAGAAGGCATGCTGCGCATCCGTGAAGAGCTGGGCCCTGAAGCGGTTATTATCCAGAGCCGGCGGGTCCGCGCCAAGGGGCTGCTGGGCTTTTTAAAGCCCGCCCAGATGGAGATCACCGCTGCCGTGGAAAATTCGCAGCCAAGGGAGCGGAAAAAACAGCAGCTTCACCAGGAGACCAACGCCCTTGATAACAAGCGCATCTCAGCAGAACTGGAAGAGCTAAAAAAGGCGGTCAACCAGCTCATCATGCGCGAAGGGCTTCCCGAAGGCACCCGGGAAAAGCAGCGGGCAGAAATCGGGCGCTGGAAAGATTACCTCAAGCAGCAGGAAGTCTTTGACGAGCTGATTGATGATTTCGTCCAGTTTGTTCGTGAAAAATCACTCAGCGAAGCGGGGCTTTCCGATGAAGTCATCGGGCTGATTTTGCGTGACAAAATTCGTAAGATGCTGAAGACTGCACCGGAGAAAGCCTCTCCTATCCAGGTATTTGTCGGTCCGACGGGCGTGGGGAAAACAACGACCCTGGCCAAGCTGGCCGCCCGGTACGCCCTTTACCAGGGAGAACGGGTTGGCATTATTACCGTGGATCATTACCGCATCGGGGCCGTGGAGCAGCTGCGCACCTATGCTGAAATCACAGGGCTTCCCCTGGAGGTGGTGATGACCCCCCAGGAGCTACGCCGGGCGGTGGAGCGGCTGAACGGGTGTCAGCGTATCCTGATTGATACGGCGGGGCGGAGCACCATGAACAAGGTTCAGGTTCAGGAGATGGCCAATTACCTCCAGAGCCTGCCGCCGTCGGAGATCTTCCTGGTGATCAGCTCGACAACCAAGTCTCAAGATATTCGAAACATTGTTGATAATTTTAGGTCCATGGGTTACAACCGCCTGATTTATACCAAGTTGGACGAAACCAATTCCTACGGTGTGCTGTTAAACGGCATCTACCTGACCAACATGCCGGCCATTTACCTGACAACGGGCCAGAGCGTCCCCGACGATATTTGCGTGGCGGATATCGACCGGATGAGTGCATATATCCTGGGGGAGGAGGGCTGATATGGTCGATCAAGCTGAGAAATTAAGAGCCATGTTTAAAAGCTACCGGCCTCAAACATCCCTCCGTAAACGACGGCTGTCCCGGATTATTGTGATTGCCAGCGGTAAAGGCGGCGTGGGAAAAACCAACCTGGTGGTGAACCTGGCTATTGCCCTGGGCCAACTGGGGAAAAAAACCATTATCCTGGATACCGACCTGGGCATGGCCAATGCCGATATCCTGATGGACCTCAAGCCCAGCTATACCCTGGTTGACGTTATCCGGGGGGACAAGCAGCTGGAAGATATTGTTTTAAAAGGGCCTTACAATGTTGAAGTCATCCCTGGCGGCTCTGGGCTTTCAGACATCGTCAGCCTGGACAGCCACCAAAGGGAACGCCTTATCTCCAGGCTGTCTTACCTGGAAGAAGACGGGAAGGTTATCCTGGTGGACTGCCCGGCAGGCCTATCCCGCGATGTGTTGAGCTACATTGCTGTAGCCGACGACCTGCTGCTGGTGACAACACCGGAACCAACAGCCATCACCGATGTGTACGGCATCATTAAAATTGTGGACAATTACCGGCTGCATTCCAGCATAAAACTGGTGGTCAACATGGTTCGTAATCACAAGGAAGGCGAAAATGTTTTCCAGCGAATTAATTATGTGTGCCAGCATTTCTTAAAAATCAACCTTGATTTTCTGGGGGACATCGAGTTCGACCAAAAAGTAAGAAAAGCAGTCCTGACCTGCTCTCCTTATATTCTTCAGTTCCCCCGGTCCCGGGCGACCCAGGACACCCAGCACATCGCCCGCCGTTTGAACCAGGAAGAGAAGGTGGAGCAGGAAGCAGAAAAGGAAAAAAGCTTCTTACAGCGCCTGCTGCACCTTTGGACGTAAAGCCTGTCAAGAAATTTTTAAAGGCGTCCTTCATGAATGTCAGGAACTTGCTTTGATAAGATCAGCTTAAAAAACTGTTGAAGGGGGGGTAGGCGTTGACAGAAAACCTGCTGCACAAGTATGCCAACTGCAAAGATAAAGAAACCCGGGATATATTGATACAGGCGTATCTCCCCCTGGTTAAGCAGGTGGCTGGACGGCTGTCCATGGGGCTGCCACCCCAGGTCGAAGAAGATGACCTGGTGGCCAGCGGTGTGATCGGGCTGTTGGAAGCCCTGGAACGCTTTAATCCCAACCTGGACACCACCTTTAAAACCTTTGCAACCTGGCGTATTCGAGGTGCCATGCTGGATGAACTTCGAAGGCTTAGCTGGCCTCCGCGTTCCCTGTTTCAACGCCTGCGCCAGCTTCAGGCAGCGGAACAAAAGCTGGGGCACCAGCTTGGACGTGAACCGTCCAACCAGGAACTGGCCCTGGAACTGGACTGGTCTCCTGAAACCGTGGAACAGGTTTATACCCAGATGAACAACCATTCCCTGGTTTCCCTGGAGTCGCTGCTTTTTACCCCTGCCGGCTCCGGTTCACCTGAAGGCGGTGAAGAGCTGCTTAGAGCTGAAGGCCCTTTTGCTACACCGGAAGATAGCCTGGAAAAAGAAGAGCGACGGGATGTACTGGCCAACGCCATTGAGGGATTGACTGAACGTGAAAAGCTGGTCCTGGCTCTTTATTACAAAGAAGAGTTGACCCTGAAGGAAATCGGGGCGGTTTTGAAGGTGTCGACGGCCCGGGTTTCACAGATCCATGCCCGGGCACTCCGAAATCTGAGGGTTAAACTTCAACAGGCAGAATACATGGAACAGTGAGGTGGTATGGTGCAGGCAGCACTGATTTTTTTTGGCGTCATTATAGGCTGCAGTGCGGGCTTTTTGCTGGCCTGGTTTTTCGCTCGGAACGGTCCTCCCCCGGAGCCATTTTTCCTTCGCTTTCTGCGTATAGAAAATCGTTCTGCCCGCCTGGATGCACGGCTGATGACCTACGAATTAAGCCGAAAGGTAAATGACCTGGCAGAGACAGTAGGGCGTATGGACCAGGAGCTGCAAGAGCTAAAGGACCAGCTTGCGGTAAGGAGCGAAAGTGCGTCGGCCCTTTTCATCCCGGAGGAGATCGTTATTCCACCTAAAAATCCCAAAGATTATGAGGAAACCAGCACGCCGCCCCGGGAAACTCTGGTGACCCGGGAACGAAACCGGGAAATATCCCAATTGTTAAGGGGTGGGCTTACGCCCGATGAAGTGTCGGAAAAACTGCAGGTGGCCCGCGGCGAGGTGGAATTGCTGCAGTCATTGGTAAAAAACCGCCCTTAACTCAAAAACAGGAGGGGCTTAACAGAAGAGACCCGATGCCGATAAAAAAGGTGAACACATACCTTTTTTGAATCCATTAGGAGGGTTGCCCCTTGCGCGGTCTCTACAATGCTGCCGGGTCGATGCTGGTTAACCAGGTCAAAATGGAGAATATCAGCAACAATCTATCCAACCTGAATACACCAGGCTATAAACGAAATGATGTTGTCCAAAGGACGTTTCCAGAGGTACTGCTTTACCGCACGGAAAAGAAACCCTTTACAAGAGGCGGCCTGCACGGGCCCGTGGGAATCGCGGCTGAAAATGTTGCCCTAGAGGAAATTCCCGCCATACATCTTCCAGGGTCCCTTTTGACCACGGGGCGGAAGCTGGACGTTGCCCTTCAGGAAGACGGTTTTTTTATGGTCGAAACCCCAGAGGGCATGCGCTATACCCGCGACGGTCATTTTCACCTGAGCCAGGATGGCGTGCTTGTTAATGCCCGGGGATATCCAGTTTGGGGTCTGGAAGGCCCCGTTTTGCTGGAGGATGAAAACCCCTTCGTGGATAGAAGCGGTCATATATATGTCGATGGAGAACATGTCAACACCATCCGGGTGGTTTCTTTTGAGGAAGGGACACCCCTTTGGAAAGAAGGTTACACCCTTTTCCAGGTGGGGGAGGGCTTTGAACCCCAGGTTTTAGAAAACCCCGTGGTTTTCCAGGGAGTCCTGGAATCATCTAACACGGACCTGTCAAGGCAGATGACCGATATGATCCGTGTTCGCCGCACCTATGAAGCCGCTCAGAAAATTGCCCAGGTTTACGATACGCTGCTTTCCAGGGCCGCCAACGACCTGGGCGCCTTGGGTTAACGAGGAGGTTATCGGGATATGCTGAAATCCATCGCCAACAGCTATACGGGTTTGAGAGGCCACCAGCAGGTGCTTGACGTGACGGCTCATAATATGGCCAACATCAACACCATTGGCTTCAAGGAAAAACAAACGTCCTTTCAAGACCTGGCTTACCGGGCCCTAACTGAACGAAGATTGCCTTTTGCCGGTCAGCCTCCGGCCCCTCCGGTAACCGGTCGGGGCGCCATGCTGGCCAGCGTGACGCCGTCCATGGAGCAGGGTACAATGATTCGTACCGATGCCCCTTTTGACCTGGCCATCGAAGGTGAAGGATTCTTTCGAGTTATCCTTCCAGACGGCAGCTACGGTTACACCCGGAGCGGTGTCTTCAACCTGGATGGTTCGGGAAACCTGGCCATGCCGGGAGGCGTTTTGCTGGATGTCCCGGTAAACCTGCTGGATTATGAAAATCATGTGGACTTAGGTACCATGACCGTATCACCGGAGGGAAAGCTTTTGGGTTCCAGGCTGCCGACCGGTTCGGATGCTGATGAAGAACAGCTTTTTCCTGGAGAGGCCGACGAGCTGCCCGGCGGCATCGTGGAGCTGGGGCAGTTAGCGCTGTACCGCTTTAGAAACCCCCAGAGCCTTTCTCACATCGGCGAAACGATTCTGGTTCCCGCAGGAGCCACGGGTCCTCCTGAAGAAGGACAGCCTGGCCAGGAGGGGTTTGGCCTGCTCAGACAGGGCTACCTGGAGGGCTCCAATGTAGATTTATCGACCCAGGTGACCCAACTGATCCAAAGCCAACGCGCCCTTCAGGCCTCTTCACGCAGCCTGATCACGGCAGATGAGCTCTGGGCGATTACCTTAAATCTCCAGAGGTAAATCTTTTTTATACACAAATCAATAGGCCTTAGATGATCATATTTTGTCAAAATATGCAGCCCTCGCCTGTACGGTTTAGGGTTTTAGTCTTTTGTAATGTCAGTTTTTGTGTTAATATATACCATGGGGGTAAATAGCTGGATGGGGGCGATTTTTTGACTAAAGATGTCCTTTCCCAAAATGAAATCGATTCGCTAATCACCGCGTTAAGCGCCGGCAGCCTGAAAGAAGAAGAAAAAGCTGAAGAACTGTCTGATTACCGGACTTACGATTTCCGACGGCCGAGCAAGTTTTCCAAGGAACAGATCAGGACCCTCCAGGTGATACACGACAACTATTCCCGGATCCTGGGCAACTTTCTTTCAGCGTACCTGCGGGTCCCTGTCCAGATCCAGTTGGCTTCGGTCAGCCAGGTCACCTACGAAGAATTTGTTTTCTCGCTGCCCGTTCCCACGCTGGTCACCATCTTTAATATGAATCCGGAAATGGGCGATGCCATGCTGGAAACCAACGCTTCTTTTGTTTTCCCCCTCATTGATATCGTTTTTGGCGGTGAAGGGCGGGTTTCCAAGCAGACCCGTGAACTGACCGATATTGAAATTACGGTCATGCGCAACATAAACAACCGGTTGCTGGACAACCTGCGCTACGTTTGGGAGGATATCGTATCCCTGACACCCAAGGTGGAGGCCATGGACACCAACCCTCAATTTAACCAGATGTTCGCCTCCACAGAAACGGTCGCCCTGCTGACCTTTTCCACCCAGATCCTGGACAGCCAGGGATTGATCAACCTGTGTTTTCCCTATATTACCCTGGAAAAGATCATGCCGCGGCTAACGGCCCAGTACTGGTTCAGGCAAACGCCCCAGGACACCTCGGACATTCACGAACGAACCGTGCTGAAACAACTTGAAAAAGTCGATGTGGAATTAAGCGCCGTCTTGGGGCGGGTTACAGTAACCCTGGACGATTTTCTCCAGTTCCAGGAAGGCGATATTATACAATTGTCCCGGCAGGAAGGCGAAGACCTGGAAATTTACGTTGAAGACGAGCTCATGTTCAAAGCGCAACCGGGCGCATACGGCCAGCATGTCGCTGTTCAAATTACCGGTTGGGCCCAAGAAGACCAACTGGAAGGGGAGAAAGCCGGTGGGTAACAATTTTTTGTCCCAGGAAGAAATAGATGCCCTGCTGGGGAAAAAAGGTGATGAGCCGGTCAAAGAGGAAGCTGTATCCCACGAGCAAACGTCCTCTCCGAAATCCTCCCTTTGGGATAAACACTCTGAAAACCTGGAGCTTATTTTAGACTTTCCCTTGAAATTGTCTGTCCGCCTGGGTGATGTAAAAAAAACCCTGGAAGAGCTCAGGCAGGTTGGCCCCGGTCATGTCTTTGAACTGGATCGCCTGGTCAGTGATCCCGTTGACCTTTTTGTAAACGGAAAGCTGATTGCCCGTGGGGAGGTGGTCGTGGTTGATGAAAACTTTGGCATTCGAATTAACCAGATCCTTACCCCTGTTGAACGAATAAAAAAGTTAAAGTAACTGTGACTACTCAACGCTCATCTTAAGGGAAAGAACGGTCCCTTGCTTCCCAATGTATGCTCAATAAGTTTGTAGCTCAGTAGTTACAAGTACCTTTCAGGAGCGCCGCATTATGACTATTCATTTAACGCCGCAAGAAAAAGACATCATCCAGGAACTGAGCACCATCTGCATGGGTTCAGCTGCAACGGCTTTGTCCGCGTTTTTCCACGGGCAAATAAACACGGCTCCGCCCCGGCTGGTTCCTTTCCAAGAATTCATAGCCTCCGCTGAAGAAAAAA
>SKMY01000091.1 GCA_007120815.1 Syntrophomonadaceae bacterium
GCAAATAACGGCTACCTCAATAATAACAATGTATTAATGCTGCCGGCACGCCAAACTTTTGAGAAGCTAGGGTATAATGTGCGTTGGGTTGATGGGTCCATATATCTGGAAAGCGATTATAACAGGGTTGCTTTTAGCTTTGGCCGGGAACACTATTTGCATAATGATCAGATTAAACCTTTTGGAGTTTTGCCAAAACTGGCCAACAGCAGTATTTACATCAGCGAGTGTTTCCTGGAAGCGGTTGCTCCTCTAACGATGGAAGAAAGGCATGTCGATACAACAGCAGGACGTTACATGCTGTCTTACAAAAATGCGCCAACCAGGCACAACAATAACGATGAAATCACTTATGATTTACAAGGGGACCTTTTTAGCCCCTACCCTTTTATCCAGGAAACCGTTAAGCATGTTCCCATCCTTATGTATCACATGATTGACGACCCGGCCCTTTACAGGGGTATTGGTCACTACAAGAAATACCTGGTCCATCCGGACAGTTTTCGCAGCCAACTCAGGTGGCTGCAGGAAAACGGTTATCATGCTGTTACAATGGAGGATCTTTTTGCTCACTGGGTAAGCGGGAAGCCCATTTTGGAAAACCCTGTAATTATTACCTTTGACGACGGGTATGCCTGTGCATATAACAACGCCCTTCCCGAGTTGGTACGCTATGATATGGTGGGCAGTGTTTTTGTGTGCTCTGCAAACATGGATGGAAACCGTTATCTCTCGGCAGAAATGTTGTTAGCGCTTCTCGAAAAAGGTGTGGAAATCGGTTCACACAGTGTGGCCCATGCTAACCTGACGGGGATAGGGCTGGAAGAGGCTGAGCGGGAGATCGCTAAATCCAAAAAGGATTTGGAGACCATAACCGGCACAGATGTTCACTTTTTTTCGTACCCTTTTGGTGCGTATAACTCCACCATTCTAGACCTGGTAAACAAACACGGCTACCTGGGTGCGGTAACAACCGCTGAAGGCTGTGCGTCCTACCAGGAGGGCATGTTTCGGTTAAGCCGAATCTTTGTTGATCACGCCGATGAACTGGAGTGTTTTGCCCAAAAGATAACGAGCTGCCCTTAATAGAGAAGCTCGGCTGCCCTGGTTTTGCTTCTGATTGCCACATACGTCCTCTTATCCATACCCGGATTTGCGTCCTTCCGTTTTCCCCACAAAAACCTCATAGGAAAAAGCGGTTTAGGCAAACTAATAACAAACATTAAAAAGGAGCACGAAAACCTTGCAAGAATTGTACTGGCTGGATGCCATTGATCTGGCACAACGAATCAAAGAAAAAGTGGTTTCCCCTGTAGAAATCATAAATAACTGCCTGGATAGAATTACATCCATTAATCCCCAAATTAATGCGATAGTCACCATGGAAGAGGCAGGGACGCTGCAAAGCCTGGCTTCTCAGGCTGAAGAACAGGTCGTGAAGGGAAATAAAATGGGTCCCCTGCACGGCGTGCCTTTTCTGGCAAAAGACAATGTGTATACGAAAGGCATGCGTACAACCATGGGCTCAAAGCTATTTGAGCAATTTGTACCTGCAGAAGATGCTGTTTTGGTAGAGCGTTTAAAAGGTGCAGGAGCCATCTTGATAGGGAAGAGCAACCTGTCCGAATTTGGTCTTCTACCGGTTACCGATAACCTTCTTTTTGGGTCTACACAAAACCCTTGGGATTTAAAGAGAACCAGCGGGGGTTCCAGCGGGGGGTCGGCAGCAGCGGTTGCGGCAGGCCTGGTGCCTCTTTCTACAGGTAACGACGCCGGCGGGTCCATCCGGGTGCCGGCCAGTTTTTGCGGTGTCTACGGGTTAAAGCCCTCCTTTGGCCGGATACCCTGTTACCCAAAAATGCCCGGTTGGGAGCACCTGGTTCACGAGGGTCCCATTACACGAAGCGTGGTTGATGCTGCGCTGATGCTGAACGTGATGGCAGGGCCCGATGAACGGGACCGATTTTCTTTGCCTTTCCTTCCAGTCGATTACGTGACTGCTGTAGAAGAAGAGATAAAAGGCATGAAAATTGCCTGCTGCACCGACATGGGTTATACGCGGGTCGATCCCCAGGTGCGTGACGGGGTGCGGAATGCCGCGCAAATTTTCGAAGGGCTTGGAGCTCATGTGGAAGAAATCACTCTGGATATTCCGGATATGATGGAGATTTTAAAGGCAATCACCATTGTGGATGCCGTTACGGCCAATGAAAACCGCTTGGAAGAGTGGAAGCAGCAGTGTTATCCCCGGTTTAAAGGAATGGTTGAACAGGCGGATCAATACAGTGCACGGGATATGTCGCGCATGGGGTTTCAAAAAGAGAACCTGTGGTCGGGAATTCGGGCCGTATTCGAACGCTTCGATGTTATGATTACACCGGCCACGCCGGTTACGGCCTTTCCTTTTGTTTCCTTGGGCCATCCTGGCCCAAAAGATATTGACGGGCAAAAAGTAAGCAGTTTGTCGAGCCTGAGCTTTACCGATCCCTTTAATTTTACCGGACAGCCCGCAGCCTCTGTTCCTTGCGGTTATGATGCAAACGGACTCCCGATCGGCATGCAGATAATCGGCCGCCGCTTTGACGATTATACGGTGATTAAGACTTCTGCAGCTTTTGAACGGGCGTTTCCCTGGAAAGAAAAGCTGATGGGACTGTTTTGAGCACCTCTTTTCAATTAAACAAGCTTCACGACGATGCATGTGGAAAAAGACAATGGCTGAGCAGTTATAATAAATTTAAAATAATGACTCCTACAAGCACACCGGCAATAACGCCAATCATTCCCTCATGCTTCTTTGCGAGTTTTTGAGCGCCGGGAATCAGCTCACTGGCGATGATGTAGAGCATGGCACCCCCGGCAAAAGAAAGGGCCAGGGAGAGCACCAGGGGAGAAACGCTGCTGACGGAGGCGCCAATGAAAGCGCCGAAACCTTCGGGCAGCCCGGCCAGGCTGGTGTAGAAAATAATTTGCCCGGTCGGCATCCTTCCGGCGTGCAAGGGGCCTGCCATGGCCACCCCTTCAGGAATATTGTGCAGGGCGATGGTAAGTGCCAGGGTCAGACCGAGGACTGGAGACCGAATATAGCCTGCTCCCATGGCAATGCCCTCAGGCAGGTTATGCATGGCAATTCCCAGGCCCAACATAGCCCCTGTACGGATAAAGCGGGCTGGCCCTGGGGTGTTTTCCAGTTCTTTAAACAAGGGGAGGTAAAGATCGATAAAAAGGATGAGAACCATCCCAAGCAGCATTCCGAGGATTGCGGTTTTTAACGAGCCCAGGGTGATGGCTTCGGGTAGCAGGTCTGTGAGCACAATGGCCAGCATAATGCCTCCGGAAAACCCTAGAATGACGCTAAGGAGCTCATTTCTCGGGTTTTTTAAAATAAGAGCGACGGCGCCGCCTGTGCCGGTACCAACAACCCCTGCAGTAAGACCGATAAGTGTAGCTTGAAAAACGTCGTGCATAAACAACCCTTTCCGGAGGAGAAAAACCATATCGCCAGTCCTGAATAACTCATGCTTTTTGGGACGATCCTGGGTGGTGATCTGCCTCCTGCATTAAGTTTATTAATACGCCTTGAAAATAATGATCTTCTTTTAGAATTTGCAAACTTGAAATAGCTGTATTCCCGGTTGTTAAAGGGCGAATATGAAGTTGAGGGACGTATCGGGGACGGTGCTGGCGCTTTTTATCGAAGCGGAAGACCGAAAATGGGAAAGCGAAAAAACCGTCCCCTTGCTTCCCTGAAGGAGGGAGTAAATCGTGGCGCTACCGCTAAACCAGGCCTGCCTCACTTGTGGAAGCATGGATTTTTTAGAGCCTGTGACAGTCGGAGAAACCCTTTGCAAAAAAAGGCTGGAAGGATTGGGCATCCCGTTAAACGAAGGCGATGATGTGTTAATATGTTTGGTTTGCTACGTGGAGCTGGGACAGTAGATAGCGGTCCCTCAAGCTTTTATATTTGACGAAAGAATATTTTCGTTTAAAATAGAACTATCAGCAGTGAAAGGAGCGCGCAGCCCATGGGAGTTATTTTAAATCAATCCTTGCAGCTTGAAAAACCTCAGTTGATCTGCAGCTGGCCAGGTATTGGTAATATCGGCATTCTTGCGGTAAGTTCATTGATAAACCAGATAGGGGCCAAAGTTTTTGGGGAAATTGAACCCTGGGATTTTTTTGAGCCCAGGAAAGTAACCATCCATGATGGATTATTGGAAGAGCTGGTGTTTCCTTCCAGTTTATTTCATTATCAGCGCCTGGAAAATCAAGATATTATTGTATTTAGAACAGCTTTACAAATCTTATTTTGTGGCAGCGGTGGCGGAGGGAAGGGGTGCGCTCCTGCACACTGAACCATCTCTCCATGGCCGGGC
>SKMY01000064.1 GCA_007120815.1 Syntrophomonadaceae bacterium
ATTCACTCCCTTTCATTGATATATGTGTACGTTAAGTTTTATTAAATAGCTGAATGTTTTCCTTCTAATAATATAGACGTTACAGGAAGACTTTTGTTACGTGTTTTGAAAATAATTTACCAGAGCATGTCCACCAACTAAAAAGAAGCCCTTTGATGGCAACAAAATTTAAAACGAATGGGCACTGAATCACGGGGACGGTCCTAATGATTCCATTGTTCATCCAAAATGGAGAATCGTCCGTGATTCTATCTCCAAAATGGAATCATTAGGACCGTCCCCGTGATTCACAAAATGGAATCATTAGGACCGTCCCCGTGATTCAGTGGGACCGTCCCTGTGATTCAGTGCTCTATTTTTCAAGGTGTTAATTCTTCATGGTTAACAAACTGGTGCTCACTGCGAATCATCAGGGAGCATTTCGTTTTCCTGGGCAAACAAAAATACCCCTGCTCCGATGGCAATGACCAACCCTGCGGAAACAACGAAGCTTACAATCAAACTAATGTCCAGCAGGACGGCAATGATAAATGAAGCGGCTGCGGCACCCAGGCAGCGAAAAGAACCAAAAAGCCCGGCAATAATTCCCCGGTGCCCCCGGGACGCCACAGCTGTGGAAATGGTATCAATTACAGGGAGAAGCAGGCCTGTTCCAAACCCCAGTAAAACCAGGGCAGGCCACAGAAAGGGCGTTTCGCTTATCCACGGAACGGAAGCCAGTGACGCCCCCGACAAAAACAGACCCGAAGAGAGCGTTAGACGGGGACCGAATCGGGTTGAGATTCGGGAGGCGAAAATGGCTGTAATGATCAGCGCAGCAACGGGTATGGAGATAACAAGCCCATGGACGACCGTGCCGTCAGGAAAGGTTTCCTCCATGAATTCTCCCAGCCAAAACATGGTTCCGTACAGGGTAAAAATAGCTGCAAAACCGGTTAACAGGGCCAATACATTTGTCAGGCTGAGTATTTTTTTCATGGAGACCAGTTCGGATCGAAAAGAGGTCTTCTCCTTGAGCGGGGGCTCTTGAATGCTGAAAATAAGAAGCAGGGCTATAGGGATAGAAATTACCGGGTAGAGGAAAAAAGGGGCATACCACCCGATGAGCCCTAATGCGCCTCCAATGACCGGGCTGGATACTTTGCCCAAACCGTTGGAGGTTTCAATAAATCCCATGGCCTGGGTTCTTTCTTTCTGGTCCTGAAAAATATCCCCCGCCAAAGCGACGGCCAGATACATGGGGGAAGCTGAACCGATTCCCTGCAGCAGGCGAAAGCCCAGGATAACATAGAAGGGTTCATCCATGATAAATATAACTACCCCGATCAATCCTCCTGCAATGCCGTATAGCAAGATAGAAGGGATCATAATTTTCTTGCGACCCCAGATATCTGCCAGGTAACCGGCGATGGGATTGAGAAAAGCAGCCGGTAAAGACACAAAAAGGACCATCAGTGAAATATCACGAAGCCCCAGGTCAAGGGCTTTTCGCATCTGGGGAAAGATGGGGAAGAGCATTGTGTTAGCTAGAATCATGATCAGGCTCGAAGAGCCAAGGGCCAGGAGTTTGATTTTCTTATCCATTTTCACAGCTTAGTTTTCCCGAACTTCCTCGGAATATGTTAAAGAGGTTTTGTTGATAAATCCTCGAATAGTTAAAGATACCTAGAGACTTTCTTGAGGAAGGGGTAATAAAACATGAATGCTAATCTGATACAAAAACCCTTGGGGAACACAGGTTTGCTTGTTTCTGAATTTTGCCTGGGCATTTTACCCATGGGCCCGCTGCAGGCTAACCTGCCCGAAGCACACTGTATAAAGCTGATCAAAGCCGCCTTGGAACAGGGCGTACTATTTTACGATACGGCGGAATCTTACCAAACACAAAAATACCTGGGTTCCGCCCTGAAAAATAACCGGGAAAAAGTGGTGATCGCCACCAAGTCTGTAGCGGAGAATTTTGACGAGATGGGGCGTTCCGTTGAACAATCCTTAGAAGAACTACAAACGGATTATATAGATATTTACCATTTACATGCAGCGCGTCCGCAAGACAACCTGTTTGAGCAGCGAAGCGGGGCCTTGAAGCGCCTGTCAAAATTAAAACTGGAAGGTGTTATCCGGGCAGTGGGAGTTTCAACTCACAAACCGGAGATTGTTAGCCGGGCAGCGGATAGAGACGATGTGGATATTGTTTACCCGCTGATTAACTATAAAGGGATGGGCATTGTAGAAGGAACGCTGGATGATATGCTAAAATCTATAGAAAAGGCTCACCTTGCCGGAAAGGGAATCTACGCCATGAAGGTTCTGGCAGGAGGGAATCTGATCGGGGAAATGGAACAAGCGGTCAACTGGGTTCGGCAAATCAAGGGCATTGATGCTGTATCCATGGGGGTTGTTTCCCTCGAGGAACTCATATTTAACTTGAGCCTTTTTGAAACAAAAAAGCGGGGCAGAAAACCGCCTGCCCCGCCTGCAAAAACCAAGAAACTGTTCATTTTTCAAAAAGTTTGTATCGGGTGCGGTCGCTGTGTGGAAACCTGCCCCAACAACGCCTTGTATCTTGTAAGAGAAAAAGCCCTGGTTAAACACGAGAAATGCATTCTTTGCGGTTACTGCAGCCCGGTATGCCCTCAATTTGCCATTCGCCTGATCTAACCGCTCTGCTATTCTATACTCTGGCCCCATGTTTCCGCGAAGGCAATTTCAGAAAGGTCCTTGCGGGGAATTGACCGGGCTTCCTTGGCGGGAAATCCTACAGGGGTCAGGGCGACTACCCGAAAATCTTCGGGGACATTACAGGCTTTTCGTATGGCGTCTTCGTCCATCCAGGCCACCCAGCAGGTACCCAACCCTTCTGCAAAAGCAGCCAGCACCAGCTGCTGCATGGCAATTCCCACATCCAGCAGGTAGTAATCCTTGCCTTCCACGTGGCCCGAAGCTTTGGGGTCGGCGCAGGCCACCACCACAACAGGGGCGGCTGCAACGGCTTTAGTGGCGGGATTGCCTTCAGGCAGCGAAGCGGACAGTTCTTTTTTTCGCTCGGCATCCTTGACCACCAGAAAGCGCCAGCATTGTTTGTTGGCCCAGGAAGGCGCTGCACGGGCAGCCTCCAGAATTTTTAACAGGATGTCATTGGGCACGGGGTCCGGCTGATACTTCCTTATACTGCTCCGATTTTGAATTGCTTGATAAAGATCCATTTATTTAACACCTCTTTTCTAGTATAGAAATGGCGTTTCCGCTTCACCGGTATCGGCTCCGGTTATTTCTTATGCAGGTTAATGCCGATAATAAGTACTTCGATATATGCTGACTAATTCCTTCCAAAAATTCCGTTCCTTTGATACAAGGTGAAGGTGAAGACAAAAATGCCCGTGTTAATTTTTTCTTTTTGGAGAAGGGTTTGGGTGTAAAAAAGTCTAATTTAATCTATGATTCCCCATAATGGGAGCTGAAATGATAAAAAAGTTTGCAGAGTGACGAACTTTCCCTTGGGTTCTGTCTGTTTATCAACAGCATGGGGAAAGGTAATGGTACCCCTAATAAACAGGATTGGAGAATCAGAAAATGGTACAACGCCCTCAAATCTATCACTGTTTAAGTTCCCGCCAGTTTTCCCGTGAATTTGTAGAAGAAGCCTGCCGCCTGGCGGATATGATCCGCAAAATTGCCAAAAGCAAGGAAGGGATGGCGTTTCTGTCTTCTGTATTAAGTGATAAACGGGCCATGCTCTATTTTGCCCAGCCTTCAACCCGAACTTTCCTGTCTTTTTATAGCGCTTGTCAAATCCTGGGCATGCCTTGTGCAGAGGTGCGCGATACCAGAACGTCATCAGAGGTCAAGGGAGAGTCGGAAGAGGACACCGTGCGCACCTTTTCCTCTTACTTTGACCTGATCGTCATGCGGCATTACAAGGCCGGTTTTGCTGAGGCCATCGCATTACTGCTCGACCAGATCGATCGTTCGGTTCCCGTAATCAACGCGGGTTCCGGCAAAGACCAGCATCCAACCCAGGCGCTGCTGGATATCTATACCTTGAAAAGGTGCTTTAAAGCCCACGGAGGAATTGATGGAAAAGCAATCGCTTTTGTGGGTGACCTTTTGCGGGGACGGACCATTCGTTCCCTGGCCCTACTGCTGAGCAAGTTTGACGGCGTGAAGATGTACTTTGTAGCGCCTCCCGGTTTTCAAACCGGTAGGGATATCGTAAGCGTGCTGGAAAAAGAGGGGATTTACTATTCACTGGAAGATGATTTTGAGTCTGTCATACCCCGGGTTGATGCCATTTATATGACCCGATTGCAAGATGAATGGGACCAGAAAGAAGGAACAGCCGGG
>SKMY01000250.1 GCA_007120815.1 Syntrophomonadaceae bacterium
CACGTGATACCTATATAGAGCTCTTTCAAGTGTTGTCAAGAGCTCTGTTCGATTTTGAAGCGAGCTCTAGTTGTTACAACGCCGAGCTCGCGAGAAACGGTCCTCTGATGGCAACGTGTCCTTTCAGATTTGCCGGGATACGATTTTGTCCCAATATGGCCAAAGGATACGCAAATTGTTTATGCGCACCGACGTGGATGAAAGGATAAAAAAGAAGGCGCTTTTCCGATTGGCACAGCGGTATGTTCTTATTTTAGAAGAAAAAGATCCGTCCGGCGTTTCTCAAGACGATACAGCCAAGGCTTTAAAATCGTTCCCAGGTCTGTATCTTTACTTATATTCCAACTAAACATAACGCACTGTATGGCAAAGGAGGAAAATTATCTTGTTTTTACACATTGGTAATTCCAAAGTGGTCGCACTTAAGGAACTGATTGGAATTTTTGACACAAACTTAAAAAGCAACATGACCAACAACCAGTTTTTAGAAAGTTTTCCAGGAGGTCGGCTTCCTCAAAGTGGAAAAGATGCATCCAATTCTTTTGTGATTACGACGAACAAGGTATACTATTCCCCGATATCTCCCACAACGCTGCAAAAAAGGATCCTTAAAAAGATTCATGAATAAAGAAATTTGGAGGAACGGTTATGGATAATAGAAATGCCGGTGTCTACGATGAACATCAAATACAAGTTTTAGAAGGATTGGAGGCCGTCCGGAAAAGGCCCAGCATGTATATTGGTTCGACCGGGAGCAGAGGGCTTCACCACCTGGTATTCGAAGTCATTGATAACAGCATCGATGAAGCAATGGCCGGTTTTTGTGATCGGATCAACGTGATCATCAACCGGGATCACAGCATTACTGTAAAAGATAACGGCCGAGGGATTCCTGTAAAGGAGCACCCTCAGCAAAAAAAACCCGCTGTAGAAGTGGTCATGACCATGCTCCATGCCGGTGGAAAATTCGGTGGTGAAGGGTACAAGGTAGCCGGAGGGCTTCACGGAGTAGGGATTTCAGTCGTCAACGCCCTTTCGGAGTGGCTTGAAGTGGAAGTGTACAGAGATGGAGAAAAATTTTGGCAGCGTTATGAACGGGGTATACCGGTAACACCCCTGAAAAAAAAGGGGAAAATCACCAGCACGGGAACCCAGGTTACGTTTTTGGCCGATGACCAGATATTTGATCAAATAAGTTACGATTATCAGCTGCTTTCTCAGCGTTTTAGGGAACTGGCTTTTTTAAACAAAGGGATTCATATCAGCATTGAGGAT
Organism: Syntrophomonadaceae bacterium; assembly: GCA_007120815.1. The sequence continues at coordinate 1,276 of SKMY01000250.1, forward strand.
CGTCGAGATAGTGAAATCAAAGAAGAAGTATTCAAGTTTGACGGCGGCATTCAATCTTTCGTCTCATTTTTAAATAAAAACAAAGAAACCTTTCCGAAGAAACCCATATATATCGAAAAAGAAAAAGATAATTGTGTTACAGAGATTGCCCTGCAGTACAACAATAGTTTTAATGAAACGATCTATTCCTTTGCAAACAATATCCGGACCCAGGAAGGGGGCACCCATGAACTGGGTTTGAAAACGGCGCTGACCCGGTTGGTCAATGATCATGCCCGAAGGCTGGGAATATTAAAAGAAAACCAGGATAATTTACAAGGTGAAGACATCCGTGAGGGACTTTCCACGGTAATCAGTGTCAAAATACTCAATCCCCAATTTGAAGGCCAAACCAAGACCCGCCTGGGTAATACCGAAGTGCGGGGTATCGTGGAAAGCATAATTGCCGAGGAATTAGGCGCGTTTTTCGAGCAAAATCCGCCCGTTACCCGGAAAATTTGTGAAAAATCCCTGCAGGCTTCCCGCGCCCGTGAAGCCGCGAGAAAAGCCCGTGAATTAACCCGCAGAAAAAATGCCTTGGAGATCAGCAACCTGCCCGGCAAATTATCGGACTGTGCCACCAAGGACCCCTCAGAAAGCGAATTGTTTTTGGTAGAGGGTGATTCAGCGGGCGGGTCGGCCAAGCAGGGTCGGGACAGGCACTTCCAGGCTGTGCTGCCGCTGCGGGGTAAGATAATAAACGTGGAAAAAGCCCGCCTGGACAAAATATTGGCCAATGAAGAAATTCGCACCCTCATAACTGCCTTAGGGACAGGTATTGGCGATGAGTTTGACATTGATAAGCTTCGATATCATAAAGTGATCATTATGACCGACGCGGACGTGGATGGTTCGCATATTCGTACACTCTTGCTGACGTTTTTATTCCGTTACATGGAACCGCTCATCACCCTTGGAAACATATATATCGCCCAACCGCCCTTATTTAAAATCACCAAAGGCAAGCAGTCGTACTACCTTTACCGCGAAGAAGAACTAAATGGTTTCATGGCCCAGTTGGACCGAAAAGGTACCCAGGTTCAGCGTTACAAGGGACTTGGGGAAATGAACCCCGACCAGCTTTGGGATACGACGTTAAATCCCAAGACCCGAACCCTGGTTCAGGTTGAAATGCAGGATGCCCTGGAGGCGAATCAGATATTCAATGTGCTCATGGGCGATAAGGTTGAACCCCGCCGAATATTTATAGAAACCCATGCACGAAACGTCCGGAACCTGGATATTTAGTGTAGAAATGGAGTTTCCGCTTCCCAGGTATCGGCTCCGGTTGCTCTTCGCGGAAAGCGCCGGGAGCTTAAGTTCAAGCTTCCACCGGCCGACCTGCAAACTTAAGCGTCCTGCTACGGTTGCAGGCGGCGGGCGTCCATGCCCGCCGGACCGGCTATAAGCTTTCACTTCGCCAGGCGCTTTTAGCCGCTTGACAAAGTCGCCGCTACAGGGAAGGCGAACCTCCTCCAACAGGGTTGAGCGGGCCACGGGCACCAATGTCGCCGGACGAGATGCACCAGGTCCCCGGTTAGAGGATGTAAGCCGGTATCGGTTCCGGTTGCGGGGAGTGTTGGCGTTTTAAAAACAGTGATGCATTTTGCCTGTTAAGAAGGGAGTTTGGTTACGATGCAGCAAGAAGGAAATTTAATCAGCGTGACGCTTCATGATGAAGTAAAAAATTCCTTCATGGACTACGCCATGAGTGTCATTGTCAGCCGTGCGCTGCCGGATGTGCGGGATGGATTAAAACCGGTTCACCGGCGTATCCTGTACGCCATGCAAGATCTGAACATGGGGCCCGATAAACCCCATAAAAAATCGGCCCGGTTGGTCGGTGAAGTGCTCGGTAAATACCATCCTCATGGCGATCAAGCGGTGTACGAAGCCATGGTACGTATGGCCCAGGAGTTTTCCACCCGGTATCCCATGGTTGACGGCCACGGAAATTTTGGCTCCATGGACGGCGACTCGGCGGCGGCCATGCGGTACACAGAAGCACGAATGTCGCCTTTGGCCCTGGAAATGCTCAAAGACCTGGACAAAGAAACGGTGGATTTTCGATTAAACTTTGATGAAACCCTGGACGAGCCGGTTGTTTTGCCTTCGCGGTTTCCCAATATCCTGGTGAACGGATCTTCGGGGATTGCTGTGGGAATGGCCACGAATATACCGCCACACAACTTAAGTGAAACCATTGACGCCCTTTGTCATCTCATTGATAATCCCGGTGCTCCCGCGGAAGAACTCTTGGGCTTTATACAAGGCCCGGACTTTCCCACCGGCGGCATTATCCTTGGACACCAGGGGATAAGAAATGCCTTTTTAACCGGGCGGGGGACCATAAAAATACGGGGTAAAACCCATTTAGACCGATCTGATGACGGGAAAACGACGCTTTTAATAACCGAAGTCCCTTACCTGCAAAACAAGGCCAAAATGATTGAAAAAATTGCCGAACTGGTCCGCGAAAAACGGATCGACGGAATATCAGAACTGCGGGATGAGTCGGACCGGGATGGTGTTCGGGTCGTTATTGAAATTAAGCGGGGTTACAATCCCGATGTGATATTGAACCAGCTTTACAAATTTTCTCCCCTCCAACAGAGTTTCGGGATCATCATGCTCGCCCTTTTGGAGGGCAGGCCCCGGGTTCTAACCCTGGCAGAAATCTTGTCGGCCTATTTGGAGCATCAGAAAAATATTGTGATTCGGCGCTCCAGGTTCCTGTTACGCAAGGCCCGGGACAGGGCCCACATTGTGGAAGGCCTGCGCATCGCCCTGGATAAAATGGACCGCATTATTGAGCTCATCAGGGGTTCTGCGAACGTTGACGAAGCGCGAAAGGGCCTCATCGATGAATTTTCCTTTAGTGAGAAACAAGCCCAGGCGATTTTGGATATGCGGCTGCAGCGCTTAACGGCCCTGGAACGCCACAAACTGGAAGAGGAATACCGGTCCTTGATGGAGGAAATCGCTTACCTGGAAGCCCTTTTGGCCGATGAAA
>SKMY01000224.1 GCA_007120815.1 Syntrophomonadaceae bacterium
ATTAACAGGGCCACCTTGATTTATTCCCCGGCCCGACCCGGCTTAAGCCTTACGGACTTCCAGGTACCGTTCCAGTTTGCGTTTAACCCGCTGTAAAGCATTATCAATCGACTTAACATGCCGTTTTAAATCCACTGCAATTTCCTGGTAGGATTTTCCCTCAAGGTACAGGGTCAGTACTTTCCATTCCAGTTCACTTAAAATCTCGCCCATTTTAAATTCAATATCGTTATACTCTTCCCGGTTGATCATCAACTCTTCGGGGTCGGTAATCTTGGTTCCGGCCAGGATATCAAGCAGGGTGCGATCTGAATCTTCATCGTAGATCGGTTTATTTAAAGAAACGTAAGAGTTAAGGGGAATATGCTTCTGCCTGGTCGCCGTTTTAATGGCGGTAATAATCTGGCGGGTTATGCATAATTCTGCAAAAGCGCGGAAGGAAGAAAGCTTGTCACCTTTAAAATCACGGATGGCTTTGTAGAGCCCAATCATGCCTTCCTGGATAATGTCTTCCCGGTCTGCTCCGATTAAAAAATAAGAACGGGCTTTTGCTTTTACAAAGTTGCGGTATTTATTGATCAGGTATTCCAAGGCGATGTCGTTACCATCTTTGGCTTCAACTGCAACTTCTTCATCTGTTCGCTCCTCATATTCATCAACCCTGGCAAACTCGAACTCCAAACATGCTCCGTCTTCTTCACGCAAACCCTGCGCAGTTAAACCCACAAGCATCGCCTCCTGGTTGAGATTGGGGAGCTCTCTACCCTGTTATTATATCTTATGCCCAGATAGGCGTCAAGCACTTTAACATTTTTAAATCTTCCAAAAAACTATTGCCTGCGCCAATTTTCAAGGGTTTTCTTAACGTGCTCGGAGAGGCGTTCATCCAGCAAGCTGCGCGTTGTGATGTCCAGGTATCCTTCCCGCTTTAAGGTGTGGCGAACCTCCTGCAGTCTAAACCTCAGTTCTTTAGCGGATATCCTGCGACCGCCTTTCCAGAGAACAAGCCGCTGCTCCAGGTAGTCCGATGAAGCCACTTCCATGTCTTCAATATCCGCCATGGTAGCCACCATGCGTTCAATATAAACATCGGCCGTCTGCCCTTCAGCGGTATAAACCACGTCAAGCCCTCTGGCGCTTTCTTCCAGGGAGCCTTTACCACGGGTTCGGTACGCGTCAAAAACGATGGTGATCCGGTCCCAGACCAGCGGTGTAAAATCTTTCATAATTTCTATGAGTTTCACCCTGGCCAGGGCCATGTCTTCAAGGCGCACGTCTTCAAATTCGGGCCAGCAGTTAATGATGTTGTAGCCGTCTATGACAAGCCAGGACATATCATTCCCCTTGCTAAATGAGATGCTTTCTAGATCAAGCGTCTATAAGGCGGCGGCGGAAAACATGGGACATAATAATTCCCCCTGCTACAGAGACATTTAAAGAAGAAAGGGGCCCGCACATGGGTATATTGATCAGCATGTCACACCGATCCCTAACAAGCCTGGACAAACCCTTGCCCTCACTGCCTAAAACCAGCACCAGGGGCATTGAGAAGTCAACCTGGTCAAAAGACGGATGATTGTCCATCTCGGCGCCGATCACCCAATATCCTTCTTTTTTTAAGCGATCCGCTTCCCGGGGCAGATTGACCGCCTGGGCCACAGGCACGTGGGCCAGGGCACCCGCCGAGGCTTTAAATACAGCAGGCGTTACGCCGCAGGCCCGGTCCGAAGGGATAATCACGCCGCCAACCCCGAAACAGGAAGCCGAACGAAGCAAAGAACCAAAGTTGTGGGGGTCTTGAAGGTGATCCAGCATTAATAAAAAAGGGTAACCCCCGGGTTGTTCAACAGAGTGAACGGATTGGAGTATACCGTCCATGCTTAAATAACGGTACGGTTGAACTAAGGCTACCACACCTTGATGGCCTTGACCTTCCGCCTTTTGGTCAAGCTCTTCCCGGTCGACCTGCTTTAGAGGGATATTCCTGCCGGCGGCCGCCTTTTTTATATCCTCTATGACCCTGCCGTGAGCTTCCTCCTGGAGGTACACTTTTTGAAGGGAAACCCACTCTCCCTTTAGGGCCTCCAAAACAGGCTGTCGCCCCCCGATGAACTCAAACTCAAAAACGGCCTCTTCTTTTTTGTTCCCGCCGGGGGGTTTCTTGCGATGTTTATTTTTCTTTCTATCCATAACTTATGAAGTCCCACCATCCTGACTGGGAAAAATGTGTTCTTCCATAATACGATAACTAACAGGGGCCGCATCGCGCACCAGAATTAACAGTGCCCGGGCATACTCCTGGATTTCCTTCTGGGCATGCTTGTCGGACCTGAGTACAAGGAAGTTCATTAGCGAGCTGCCGTTAACTGTCCAGTAGAACCGGGTGTAAAGCCCCACGGGTAGGAGGGAACGGGCGAGTTCCCTGCGCATATGGTGGCTGTTCACCATTGCTTCGTAGAGATCGAAGCAGCGTTCGTTGTGAGCTTTCCAGGTTTCCAGCAGTTCCCCATCCAGGCCCTCGGGGATGAAATAGTCCCGCTGTGCCGTGCAGTACCGCAGTGACTCCTCGTTATATGACCCCATGCGGTGCCGGTGCCACTGCCGGGCCACAAAGAGGGGGCACTTCACGTCAAAGGTAAACACCATGGCCTCAAAAGGCGTTTTGTGGGCATTTTTTAACAGGTGCGTTAAAAGCTTGCGGTCGCTTTCGGCACCTTTTGATTCACTTTTCCAGCACCTCCTGGCATTGCGGATGACCGCCTCATCGCCGCCCATCCATTCCACCAATTCGACATAACCATTGTTCAATACAGAAACCTTGTTCATGACTGCTATTTATCCTCCGTTGCAATTTTCCAGCGAACACCCTGGGGGGTATCCTCCAGGACAATGCCTTGTTGGCGCAGCTGGTCCCGGATACCGTCAGCCACCGCCCAATTTTTGGCCTTGCGGGCATCCTCCCTTTGTGCGATCATCTCTTCGATTTCGCTTTCCAAATCCGTTGATTCATCGGTTTTCATGTAGCCGAAAATGTCATTGGTTTCCCTGTAAAAATCAAGGATCGGTCGGATGACATTGGCCTTTTGCCCTTCCTCCCGGTTCAGGTAGGTGTTGGCTTCCCGGGCCAGTTCAAAAAGTACGGCCAAAGCTTCGGCGGTATTGAAGTCATCATCCATCACTTCAAGGAAACGTTTTTTGGAGACTTCCAGGAAACTTAACAGGGTTTTATCGGTTTCGTCGGGCTCTCCGTCAACGACCTTGCCCAACCGGTCCTGCAAGTTGTAGAAGGCGGTATTGAGCCTTTCCAGGGCCCGGGACGCCTGGTGGATCTGTTCCTCTGAGAAGTTGATGGGGTTGCGGTAGTGAGCAGACAGCATAAAAAACCGCAGGACCATGGGATCAACGTTTTGGCGAAGTTCCCGAACCGTTCGAAAGTTGCCCAGGCTTTTTGACATTTTCTCCTGGTTGATGTTCAGGTAACCGGCATGGACCCAGTGCCGGGCAAAAGGTTTGCCCGTGGCGCCTTCGCTTTGGGCAACTTCATTTTCGTGATGAGGAAAGATCAAGTCCTGGCCTCCGGCATGAATGTCTACAGTTTCCCCCAAAAATTCCATGGACATGGCAGAACATTCAATATGCCAACCGGGGCGGCCCTGCCCCCAGGGGCTTTCCCAGGAGGGCTCTCCCGGTTTTTCCTTTTTCCAAAGGGCAAAGTCCATGGGATGCTTTTTGCGCGCATCGATTTCCACTCGTGCACCCAGTTCCAGTTCACCCAGGTTCTGGTGGGACAGCTTACCGTATTCGGGGAAAGATTCCACGTGGTAATAGACGTCCCCGTCTACTTCATAAGCCAGTCCTTTTTCTATCAGCTTTTCAATGATTGCAATGATTTGAGGGATGTGGTCCGTCGCCAGGGGTTGGTGATCGGCCGGCTGAACGCCCAGGGCAGCGGCATCTTCCTCGTAGGCCTGGATAAAACGGTTCGCCAGTTCCTTTACCGTGATACCCAGCTCAGCGGCCCGATTTATCATTTTGTCGTCAATATCGGTATAGTTCTGTACGTAGGTCACTTCATACCCGCGATATTTCAGGTAGCGGCGCAGAACATCAAACAGGATAAAAACGCGGGCATTGCCAATGTGAAAGTAATCGTATACCGTAGGTCCACAGGCATACAGGCCCACCTTTCCTTCCTTAACCGGTACCAGCGGATCCTTTTTTCGGGTCAGGGTATTATACAGCGTAATCATTTTTTTCCTCCTCTCATTTGACGGTTTTTGTTATGCAGCATTAAAACTATTTCAGTCATTTAAACCCCATTGACCACACTATATTCATTAAACCAGGGTCCTGTCAACAACGGCGTACCTGGTCAGTGAAGGTTGTCATCAACACCTTTCCCTTGGTCCCTTTTCAATAAGGACTACGGCATAAGCGGCAATCCCCTCACCGCGGCCTGCAAAACCCAGGCTTTCAGTGGTTGTTGCCTTTACTGATACTGCGTTTTTTTCCAGGTCAAGGGCACGGGCAATAACGAGGCACATGTCCTCGACGTAGGGGCTTAGTCGGGGGTTTTCTGCCACCAGGGTGCTGTCTACGTTGACCACTTTGAAGCCGGTTTCTTGAAGAAGTTGATTGACCTTGTTAAGCAAAATAATGCTGGAGATATCCTTGTAACCCGGGTCGCCTGGGGGAAAATGGCCCCCGATGTCTCCTAGAGATGCGGCACCTAGTATGGCATCCATGACAGCGTGCAGGAGCACATCGGCATCGGAGTGGCCGGCCAGTCCCAGGGGATAAGGGATTTTAACCCCACCCAATACCAGCTGGCGTCCTTTCTGCAAGGCATGGACATCATATCCAAAACCGATGCGATAATTCAAAGGGACTCCCTCCTAAATAATTTGTCCCTCAACGGGCTGTGGAAATCTTTTTAACGGCAGTCGATTCCCCACCTGCTACCGAATTCTTCATCTATACTAGATTCTTCAGGCAGAACGCCTTGCTCTTTAATCAAAACCCCGGCAATAAGCAAGTCCAGTGGCGTGGTCAGTTTTATATTATCCTCACGGCCTGGGACAACCTTAACGGAGCGCCCCAACTGCTCCACCAACGCAGCATCATCACTGCTAACAAATTGTCGTTCGCGTGCCATGGTATGAGCTTCCCACAACAAGGAAAACCGAAAACATTGAGGTGTCTGCACCGCAACATAATTCTCCCGGCGCGGCGTGGCAATCACCCGTTGTTCCCGGTTGACTTCTTTTATGGTGTCTTTTAGAGGGGTTCCACACACGGCTGCGCCACCGTCTAACGCTGCCCGGCAAACGGACTGGATTAATGATTCGTCAGCAAAGGGCCTGGCACCGTCATGAATACAAACAAACCCATCGCCTGGAAAGTGCTGCTTATGCAATGCAGTTAAGCCGTTATATACAGAATGCTGCCGCTCAGCACCACCATGGACAACAAGTATATCCTCTTGAGTAAAAAAAGGGCCCAACACCCACTTGCGAAGCAGACCCTCTTCCCCAGGGGTTACAATCACAATAACCGGGGCAAACAGCCCCAGGCCCATAAACGCTTGAAGCGTATGGGCCAGGACCGGTTTGCCCTCCAGCAAGAGGTACTGTTTGTTTCGTTTTTTTCCCATACGTGATGCCTGTCCAGCGGCGGGAATCAGTAAAGCAGTTTGCACAGTTGTCATCGTTGTCAGCCCGGTTTATTTTATGGATACTTTTTCAGGAAAGCTCGATTTCGGTTTGGCAAAGATCATGCGCCCGGCAGCGGTTTGCAGCACACTGGTGACGAGCACTTCTATGGTATCTCCAATATAGCGCTTTCCGCCTTCAACCACAATCATGGTGCCGTCATCCAGGTAGGCAACCCCCTGCCCTGCTTCCTTTCCATCCTTAATAATCTGGGCGATCATTTCCTCGCCAGGAAGGACAACAGGCTTTACAGCATTGGCCAGTTCGTTAATATTTAAAACAGCGACGCCCTGTAATTCGCACACCTTGTTAAGGTTAAAGTCGTTGGTGACAATTTCGCCGCCCAAATCCTGAGCTAACTTGACAAGCTTACTGTCTACTTCAGAGATTTCCTCGTAGTCCTGGTTGACGATTACGACATCAATGTCCATTTCTTTTTGCATCTTATTCAATATGTCAAGACCGCGACGCCCGCGGTTGCGCTTAAGTAGATCCGGCGAATCGGCAATATGGCGGAGTTCCTCCAGGACAAATCCCGGCACAATAATCTGCCCTTCAATAAAGCCGGTTTTGCAAATATCCATTATGCGGCCGTCGATAATGACACTGGTATCCAGCACCTTGGGAGGCATAGAATGAGCCTTTTGCCCCGAACTTGCCGAACGTTTAAGTAGTGGCGATGCAAACAGCGAAAACTCTTCTTTTCTATTCAGCACAATGGTAACCCCCAGGTAACTCAAAACCAGGGTAACAGCCAGGGATAGGTACGGCCCCACCCATGGTATTCGCGATAAAGGGAAGTTTAAAAGAAGTCCAATAATCAAGGCAAAAACCAGGCCGATGACACCTAAAATGATATCTTGAGTAGGAATAGATCGTAGTTTATTATCCGTCCAGGAAGCAAGACGCCCCATATTGTCAATGAGGGTCGGAGTAATAAAGTAAAAGATGAATCCAAATATCGCTCCTCCCAGCACGGAAAACCAGGTCCCGGTTGGAACAGGGATAGGCAGGCCTGTAGCAACCATGAGCGAAGGGACAAATCCTTTGAATAACTCATAACCGCCGACAAAACTGATAATGATTAAAAAAATTCGAATGATGTTTTTTACCACTTTTTCACCTCCTTCCTCCGTTGGCTACCACCTTTGATGGCGCTATATTTGGGTTTCATTTTATTATAACTTATATTTTTGTCCACATTCAAGGATTAATATACTCTTATTTTATGATAAATATAGGATAAAAATTAAACCTTAGTGTTAAATCATAAACCGGGACGCTCATGCTCCTGAAGAATCAGGCAGATCGAGCTTAAAAAAAACAAAAAAGACATCTAAACGATGCCTTAAATGGCAGTACAAAATTATGAATGATAATGAATGAGATAATTCAAACAGCGTAAACAATGTATCTATAAATCCTCCCCGGCAAAAAAGGCTTCAAGGTATTTTAGCACTTCGGTTTTATTGACGCCCTGAACCATGATAAGTTCGCTCATTAAAATTTGCTTGGCGGTGTCAAGCATTTTACGTTCTCCGGTGGAAAGCCCTTTATCTTTTTCCCGAATGACAAGGCTTCGGATAACTTCTGCCACTTTAAAAATATTTCCGCTTTTGATTTTATCCATGTTTGCCCGATACCTTCTATTCCAATTGGCATTGGTTGCTTCGTCCGGGCTGTTCAGGACCTGGATAACTTCGTTAATATCGCCTTCTTCGATCACTTCCCGCAAACCGATCTTTTCGACATTATCCATGGGGATCATCACTTTCATTTCACCGATGGGCATTTTCATCACATAGTACCGTTTTTTATCCCCTAGAATTTCTTTTTCCTCAATGGCTTCAATTACACCCGCGCCATGCATTGGATAGACAACTTTATCCCCTATATTAAACATTAAGCCCACCTTCCTCCTTTGGATAAAATCTTCACCCGCATGCAGGGCACCTCGATTTGAACAGGTGTCCATACAAAGATAAGTTTGTACATTTATACATTTATTATTTTAACACATTGTCTCCGTCATGTCAAAATAAAAATAAACATTCTATCATATGTGCTTTAAGAAGTCAATATCATTTTCTAAATTTTCTGTGGGAACGCCAGGGCCTCTATGTACCTGGACTGGAAAGTGGAATCCGCCGCCGTTTCCACAAATTGTACCTGCTGGGCCACCTCCCGGGCTTCTTCCCTTTTATCCCGATCCAGCAACGCCAGAAGGGCCCCATCACCTGCTGAATTCCCCACAGAAAAGATGTTTTCAGGAGAGCAGGGAGGAAACAGTCCAATGGTCAAAGCGCTTTCCTTGTTGATAAAACTTCCAAACGCGCCGGCTAAAACAATAAATTCCGGGAGATTAACACCTTTTCGCTCCAAGAGTATATCTGCACCGACAAAAAGGGCGGCTTTGGCTAATTGAACGGCCCTAATATCCTGCTGCTTAATCACGACATCACGGCTCAACCCCGTTTCGGTGGCCCAGGCCAACACGTACTCCATTCGGCCTTTATCTCCCTGGCGAAGGCGCGGGCTTTCCATCCGCCTGTCAAACCGACCACTTGAATCCAAAATGCCGGATTTGTACATTTCAGCCACTACATCAATAATTCCCGACCCGCAGATGCCCCGGGCCGATGTATTGATCCGTTCCGGGTACCAGGTTTCCTGGCCGATGATTTTATACCGGGGCTCCAGGGTGTCCGGGTCTATGGCAACCTTTTCTATCGCACCAGGTGCAGCCCGCATGCCAAAGGCAATCTGGGCCCCTTCCAGGGCAGGCCCGGTGGCACAAGACGTGCAGCTTACACCTTCACGATTACCCAGATCCACTTCGCCGTTCGTGCCAATGTCAATGTAAAGACCCATTTTTTCATTCCTGTACGGTTCTTCTGAAATAAGAAGTGCGACATTATCTGCGCCCACGTAACCGGCTACCAGGGGAAGGGTGTGGACATATGCAGAGCCGTTTATCCCCAGGCCGAGATCCCGGGCTTTAATGTCCAGGGATTCTTTGCTGACCGGAACAAAGGGAGAGCCGCCCATGTTTTGGGGATCAAGGCCGAGAAAAAGATGATGCATAACACTGTTAAAAACAATGGTCGCATCAATGATGTCCTCAACCCTGCCGCCGGCTTTTTCAACCATTTTTTCGATCAACCCGTTAACCGTATTGATAATAAGCCGCTGCATGATGCGCCTGTTTTCCTGTTTTTGAGTGCTGAAGGTAATTCGGGAGATGACATCCTCCCCGTAGGATACCTGGGAATTCACGTCGGAGGCTTTTTCCAGGATTTCACCGCTGTTCAGATCACACAGGTAAGCAGCGACCGTCGTTGTTCCCACATCAACAGCCAGCCCAAAACACGTGGTACGCCCCTTGATAGCGGGTGTAACCCGGATGACTTCCCTGGCCTGCCAAATATCCGCCTGCGCGCGGAAATCACCAGCGCGCACGTTTTCTGGAAGGTTTTGCAGTACGTTAAAGTCAATGACCGGTTTATACCCATTCATATCGGCCAGTGAATCGCTCAGGCGCTCCCAATCTGCCCGGTTATCCTGCAAAGTGGGCCGCTCCAGCTTCAGGGTTACGCTTTCTACAGCGGGCAATAAACGATATTGGCGTTTTTTTCCCTCTTCCAGGATAACCTGCTTGCCCCGCTGAACTTCAGGGGGAACAAAGACAACCAGATCACCCTGTACCCTGGCCAGGCATGCCAAACGATAACCTTCATCCAGCTCCCCTTGTTCCAACAACCCCATTTCTTCTCTCGTTACAGGAGAAAGATGTGCCATGCTGGATTCCACACCGTAACGGGGAAAATTCCCTTCCATGATTATGACTTTACATTTTCCACAACTTCCGGCACCCCCACAAAGGGATTCCAATTCAACACCCATTTTTTGGGCTGCTTCCAGCAGGCTTTGAGCGGGTTCCACGTGGCCCCGGTTTCCGGATGGCTGGAAAATTACGTTGTATGTCATTTTTATCTCCCTTCTAAAGCGAATACCTCACGGTGTAAAGTTGACAAGGCTTTGCAGCAAACAGTATAATAGCGTTGTGGCGATCGGCAATGATAAAGAGGTGAAACCAAATTACGATGAAATCGAAAGACAGCCAGGCCCTTTGTGCATTCCAGGATAAAGTATCTGAACTGTTGTTAAGACACCGAAGCATCCTGGACAGTTTATCCAAGCACGCTGAGTCTACGGCACGAGTTAATCGAGCAATTACGAAAACCGTGACCGGGTGCGGGTGTATATCTGTGCACGCCCGCAAAAAAGAACTGCCTCCTGATTTTTCCCTTGATGATTATAGAAAGCACATGGATTCCCACCTGGAAGGTCAGCTGTGTGAAAGCTGCAACGACGTGATCGAACAAGAATTGGGCAACCACCTTTTTTACCTGGCGGCGTTGTGCCATTTACTGGATTACCAGTTAGATGATCTTTTTGAAAGGGAGCATAACCGCTTAAAAACCTTGGGGTATTTTCGTCTCTCTTAAAGTTTTATCCTCAAGACGGTGCGAAGGCAATGCTAAAGGCCTGGGAAAGTGAGGACACCTCATGCAGTTCCAGGTCTTTCCTGTTTATCACGTCTTTTAATTTTAAATTTCCTTCGGGCAAAATACAGCGCTTGAAACCCATTTTAAGGCCTTCTCGAATTCTTTCTTCAGCCCTTGAAACCGGACGAACTTCTCCCGTGAGCCCGATTTCTCCCAAGATTAAGGTATGGGACAGTGTGGGCTTATCTCGAAAACTGGATGCCATACTGATGGCAATGCCCAGGTCAACTGCGGGCTCAACAACCCGCACGCCACCTACGGCATTGACAAAAAGATCACAGTTGTAGAGCTGAAACCCCAACTTTTTTTCCAAGACCGCAACGATGAGGGCCACACGGTTGAAGTCTACACCGGTATAGGTGCGTCGGGGATGTCCACCGGCATAAGACGGTGTGGCCAGGGATTGAATTTCGACCAGCAAAGGCCTGGTACCTTCCATAACGGGCACCACCACTGAACCGGGAATCCCTATCGGTTTCTGGCTGAGAAAAAAAGCCGAGGGATTTTCAACTTCAATCAGGCCCCTCGATTCCATGGTAAAGACGCCCATTTCATTGGTAGAACCAAATCGGTTTTTTACCCCGCGTAATACCCGAAAGCTCTGGTAACGGTCTCCCTCAAAATAAAGCACACAATCCACCATATGCTCCAACAGTTTGGGACCGGCCAGTGTACCTTCCTTGGTAACATGTCCAACGATAAAAAAAACCGTCTGTCGGCTTTTGGCATACTGGATCAGTGAAGCGGTAACTTCCCTTACCTGGACCACACTGCCCGGGACATTACCCAAATCACTTTTAACAACGGTCTGGATGGAATCCAGGACAACAACGTCGGGTTGATTTTTTTCTACAAGCGCCGAAATCCTTTCGTAATCGGTTTCTGCCAAAACACCCAGGGGAGCGTTAGCCTGTCCCAGGCGGTCGGCACGTATTTTAACCTGTTCCTGGGATTCTTCTCCCGTTACGTAGATGACCTGATAACCTTTAAAAGCCATCCCTGTAGCGGCTTGCAATAGTAGGGTGGACTTTCCGATACCCGGATCTCCCCCCACCAGGACAACCGATCCTGGAACGGCCCCTCCGCCCATCACCCGGTCCAGTTCAGGTAAACCTGTCGACAGCCGCTGGTCGTTGGAAAAAGTTATTTCATTTAACTGTTTTAGCTCTCCCGCTTCCACGCTTAAATGATTTGCCGTCCCGGTACGCCGGAGGGTTTTTTCTTCTACCATAGAGTTCCAGCCCCTGCACCCGGGGCAGGAACCCATCCATTTGAAAGTGATGTAACCGCACTCGCTACAAACATACTGAATTTTTTCCCGAGCCATAACAATCTCCCGTGGTAGTATAGTAATGGAGTTTCCGCTTCCCAGGTATCGGCTCCGGTTGCTCTTCGCGGAAAGCGCCGGGGCTTAAGTTCAAGCTTCCCGCCGTCCGACCTGCAAACTTAAGCGTCCTGCTACGGGTTGCAGGCGGCGGGCGTCCATGCCCGCCGGGCCGTCTTTAAGCTTTCACGCCGCCAGGCGCTTTTAGCCGCTTGACAAAGTCGCCGCTACAGGGAAGGCGGACCTCCTCCAACAGGGTGGAGCGGGTTAAAAAACCCATTTCCATCCCCTGCCCAAGGCCCGCAAGGGCCGTGGTAGTTAGTATAGAATGGTTTTCAGCTTCCCGGTATCGGCTCCGGTTGGGGTGGATCTGAAATTAACCCGGCATAATAACGCAGCATGCCCAGGTTTACTGCATCCCAGTGACTGCCCATTTCCGGCGTCTCCAGAATGACCGGTAGATCATCAGGCCATTTATAGCTAAGAAACCGCCAAAAACCCTCGCTTCCGATTAATCCTTCCCCTATATGGGCATGCCGGTCACGGTGGGATCCCCTGGGTGAGCTAGAATCGTTGGCGTGAACCACTTTTACATTTTTTAATCCAATATGCGTATCCAGTTCATCCATGGCTTTTTGAAACCCTGATTCTGTTGTCCAGTCGTATCCTGCTCCCCAGGCATGGGCCGTATCCAGGCAAACACCCAAGGGAGCACCTTCGCCCAGGGTTTTAAGAATGTTACCCACTGAAATAAAAGTCCCTCCCAGTGAGGTGCCTGCTCCGGCCGTGTTTTCTAATAGGAGCATAACATGAGAAGGCCACTCTTTAAGCACCTGATCCAGTGTTTCTAAAAAAAAGGTCATGCCTTCCTTGAAACCCCGTCCTCCGTGACTTCCAACGTGCATGACCACATAAGGCGCATTCAGGTAGTCTGCTCGACGAGCCGTTTCTAAAAGCAGCTGCACAGATTTTTGGTGAAACTCCTCTTTTTTTGCCGCCAGGTTTATCAGGTAAGCTGAATGGACAATTAAAGGCTCTATTCCTTCTTCCCTAACTTGCTCACCTCTTTTTCGCAGTTCAGCTTCATCCAATAGTGGGGGGGTCCATCCCGTTGGGTTCCCTACAAAAATCTGCAGCGTTCTACATCCTATTCCGGCAGCCCGTTTGACGTTCTTGAGAAAACCGCCCTTCTGGGGCATATGTATGCCAAATTTCATTAAATAAACCACCTTTAACGGTAGAAAAATAAAAGAAGAGAAGGATCTTGTTCTACTCTTCTCTTCATCATAACGATTCAGTTGAGAAATGTCAATTTTTAACGAAGTTCCTCCACTACGATTTGAATGGCTTTATCCAGCGACTCGTAAATGTTCTGGCTTAACCCCACACAAAAACGATTTCGTTTTTCAATTTCGATACCAAACACGACAATTTCTTCTGGAAGATTTCGGTGATTAGACTGTTCTTGAAGCTCAAAAACCGGGTAAAAATGATACGCGTGTATGGTATTGGAGAGGATCTCTTTAATTTCTCCGTCTTGACGGGTATACCGATGGACGGTACCAACACTGCCTTGTTCCGGGCAGGCATCAACAATGATCAATTTATCCGCCTCCGATACCAGCTCCAAAAGAAGCTGCCCGGGGTTGCGCAGTTCTTTAATTTCTATGTTGTCCGGCAACGTATGGTTTTTTAACCTGCGAACAACATGGATGCCGACCCCTTCATCGTAAGCCAAAAGGTTGCCACACCCAATGACTTTAATTTTTTTAATGTCCACAGAAAAGCCTCCCTGTCTGGATATTTTTACATTTAAATCATAGAATATTCAAATAATGAATAAAAAAAAAAAGAGCTTGAGGAATAATCTGGAATTATACTAATTTTCTAAATAAATTCACTTTAATTATACTACGGCCTGGCGATCTCTGCAAGAATTTTTTCAGCCGCATTCCTGGGAGATTCGTGTTCAATAATCGGCCGTCCGATTACCAGGTAACTTGCACCGGCTTCAAGGGCCTGCCTGGGCGTCAGAACACGAACCTGGTCGTGGGTGGGCGCCCATAAAGGGCGAACGCCGGCAGCAACAATAAGATAATCGGTGCCGCAATTTTTCCGAATATTGCCGGCTTCCCTGGGTGACGCAACAACGCCATCCAGCCCGTTTTCCTTGCCCAAAAGAGCCAGCTTAAGCACATGCTGTTCCAGGTGCCGTTCCACACCACAGTCTCCACGCAGCATGGTTTCATTAAAAGAGGAAAGAACGGTAACCCCCACAATTTTGGGTGCCGGAACACCGCTTTTTCCCGCCGTTTCCCGAACACGCTCCACCGTTGTCTTGATCATGGCACTTCCCCCACTTAAGTGGATGTTAAACATATCCACCCCCATGCGGGTAACCACTTCCGCCGTAGATGCGACAGTATTGGGAATATCATGAAACTTTAAATCCAGAAACACCTGGACCCCCATGTTTTTGAGCCCGTATATGATACGGTGGCCGCAGGACATATACAGCCTCATGCCCACTTTAAAATAACTTAGGGGAGGTGAAAGGTGCCGAACCAGGTTGTACGCCTCTTCTTCATTTTCAACATCCAAGGCGACAATGATTTTACCTGCCGCATCGTCTTTATCTAGTTTATTTTGTTTTCCAAAAAACATGTTAATATCAACACCTTTCCTTGTTTAAGGAGAATGAGCCAGCCCAACCAGGGCTGTGGGGCTGCCTAATTGCTTTCTTTCCAGGTACTCCTTTAGTTCGGAAACAAGCCTTGGAATGATGTCGGGGATGACAAAATTTCCTGTGCCCACACCGACTGCCGTTGCGCCGGCCATTAAAAATTCAAGGGTGTCGTTTAGTGACATGATCCCGCCCATGCCGATAAGCGGCAGCGGGGTCGCTTGAAACACGTCGTAAACCATGCGCACGGCAACAGGCCTGACAGCCGGGCCGGAAAGGCCTCCCGTTATATTTCCCAACAATGGTTTGCCGGTACCTGTATCTATAACCATTCCCTTTAATGTGTTAATTAAGGACAGAATATCCGCCCCACTTTTTTCGGCAGCTTTCGCCATTTCAGCAATGTCTGTCACATTAGGTGATAGTTTCACAATCAAGGGAACCCGGCAGGCACCTTTTACTTGCTCCACCAGACGTGACAGTACGG
>SKMY01000030.1 GCA_007120815.1 Syntrophomonadaceae bacterium
ATGGAATCAGGCAAAGTGATCTTTGTTACGTTTGCCCTTCCCGGGGAAACCGTGGAGGCCGCAGTTACAGAAAAAAAAAAAGCCTGGACAAGGGGGCGGTTGGAAAGAATAATAGCTCCATCCTCCTACCGCCGGGAACCGGCTTGCCCGCTTTTTTATTCCTGCGGGGGCTGCACCTTGCAGCACCTGGAGTACGAAAAACAGCTGGAATGGAAAAGAGTAAAGGTTGAGGAGAGCCTGGCTCGCCTGGGCGATCTCCAAAAAAGTCGGGTTCTCCCTGTGCTCGGGGCTTCCAACCCTTATCACTACCGGAACAAGATTACCCTGCACTGGGAACAGCGCGGTGATAAGCCCCTTTTGGGTTTTTATAAGCCGGGCACTAACGAAATTGTGGAAACAAAAGGCTGTCTGCTGGCATCGGAAAGGATAAATGAAGCATTAAGTGGACTGAGGACGGCATTGGATGGAATGAAACTGACTGGAAACGCTGAAAAAGGGCGCAAGCAGGTCATTTTGCGGCATGCTTTTTCCCCGGACGATATTATGCTGGCCTTTTCCACCCCCGACGGGGCAGAACAACTCCTGGCCCAGCGCGTTCCTGCTTTAAAAGAAACGGTTCCCCGTTTAGCATCTGTCTGGCACTTTTCCGGAACACGAGGCATTCACCTGGCTGGAAAACAACAGCTTCAAGAAAAAATGCTAAACTGCACCTTTTCCCTGGGACCGAAGACGTTTTTCCAGGTTAACCCGCGGCAGGCTGAACACCTCTTTCAGGAAGTACGAAGCCGCCTCCAAGAACAGCCCCCGTTTCAGGGTTTAGCCGACCTGCACTGCGGAACGGGAGTCATGGCCCTGCTGTGTGCGGATCAGGCATCCAGGGTTTATGGGATGGACTCTTTTAGCCCGGCCATCGAAGACGCCCGAAAAAACGCCAGGTTTAACAGTATTAAACATGCCCATTTTTTTATGGGTTCGGCAGAGAATATGCTTCCCCGGCTGTTAAGCCGTTCTCCCATCCAGGCCGCCCTGCTCAACCCGCCCCGCCAGGGCTGCTCGGCGCCCCTGGTAGACACCCTGGCCGACGCGCAGGTGCCGTATTTGGTTTATGTGTCCTGCAACCCGGCCACCCTGAGCCGGGATCTGAAGCGGTTAACCCAACAGGGCTACCGGGCCGGCACCGTTCAGCCCGTGGACATGTTTCCCCAGACCCCCCACGTGGAGACGGTTTGTCTGCTGACACGAAATTAAGAAAGATTAACGAATAGATTAGTTGTTTGATGCCCCTTAATGCCGTCACTTTACAATTTGCCTTGTTCAAGGAGGAGAAGATGAATGGTTTATGTTGCGTTGCTGCGAGGAATCAATGTTGGTGGGCCCCCTTAATGAAGCTTGCGGGAACAACGATATACAAAAAAATGACCATCAGGAACGTCAATACAACTCGTAAAATTTATGAAATAATGAAAGAAATGCATCAAGATATTTAATGCATTTATAATCAGCCCTTCTGGCTTTTTTCGATGGCCTGTTCCAGGTCGGCGATAATATCCTTCACCGTTTCCAACCCCACGGAAAGTCGAATATAGTCATCGGTGACACCGGTTGAATGCTGTTCTTCCCTGCTTAGCTGCTGGTGGGTGGTGGAAGCCGGGTGAATGATCAGGCTCTTGGCGTCGCCAATATTAGCCAGGTGGGAAATGAGCTTCACCCCGTTGATCAGCTTGATCCCCGCTTCGCGCCCGCCCTTGATGCCGAACCCGATGATGGCGCCAAAACCGTCTTTTAAAAATTGGCTGGCACGCTGGTGATCCGGGTGGCCTGGCAGGCCCGGATAATTCACCCAGGTGACTGCGGGATGCCCTTCCAGCCAGCGGGCCACGGCCAGGGCATTTTTGGCATGTTCCCGTATTCTCAGGGGAAGGGTTTCCAGTCCCTGTAAGAAAAGAAAGGCGTTAAAAGGTGAAAGGGCCGGGCCCAGATCCCGCAGAAGCTGTACCCGCGCCTTTATGATATAGGCCAGTCCGGGAGCCACGGCCCCATCGTGCAGACCAAAAGCCTCCCAGTAACTTACCCCGTGATAGGAGGGGTCGGGTTCTACAATTTCGGGAAATTTCCCGTTGTTCCAGTTGAATGTGCCCGCGTCTACGATGGCCCCACCGATACTGGTCCCGTGACCGCCGATAAACTTGGTTAAAGAATATATAGCGATATCCGCGCCAAAGTCAAAGGGGTTAAACAAGGGGGGCGGCGATACGGTGTTATCCACGATTAACGGAATACCGTGCCTGTGGGCCACCTCCGCCAGGGCCGGAAAATCGTCTACGTTGTTCTTGGGGTTGCCGATGGATTCCAGGTAGATCAACCTGGTATTCTCATCAATAACTCCTTCAACCCGGTCAGGGTCCGAGGAGTCCACGAAACGCACTTCAATGCCCAACCTGGCCAGGGTGTAGTGGAACAGGTTGTACGTCCCTCCGTACAGGTAGTTGGTAGAGACGATGTTCTGCCCGGAAGAGGTGATATTCAAGACAGCCAGGGTAATCGCCGCCTGTCCCGATGCCACCGCCAGGGCACCGCTGCCCCCGCTCATTTCGGCCAGGCGCTTTTCCAGCACATCGGTGGTGGGATTCATGATCCGGGAATAAATGTTTCCGAAATCCTCCAGGGCAAATAAGCTGGCGGCATGTTCCACGGAGTTGAAAACATATGACGTCGTCTGATAAATGGGAACGGCCCGGGCATTGGTAGCCGGATCGGGAACCTGTCCTCCATGGAGTGCAGTGGTTTCTATGCCGTTTCTTTGTTCTTTTTTCATTGGCAACCCCTCCAACTTTACTATTATTTCTACTAATATAGTAGATATTGTTATGTTATTGTATTTTAAAGGAAAAGCGCCCGGCTGTCAATTCATTTGCGGCTAAAAACTGTTGAACACCGCAACCAGCCAAAAAGCCCAGCCCTGCAAGCAAAGCCATTCGGCAGAAATCCTTTCGATTCAACTACACCACCTCTTTGTAAACTCATTAGCTAAAGGTATTGCCGCTTCCTTGATGATAATCCATTGTCAGCAACTCTTCAATAACCCCCTGAATTCTTTTGCCTTCCCTGGGATCTATGGCTATGGCCCCACAGCGGTCACAGATAAGGCCTGACGCATTAATAACGAATTCCACATCCTCTTCTTCATTTCTCCAGATAAGGGGCGTGATAAAACGCCGCATGTCGCCACAGGCCCAGATGCATTTAAATTCTCTCACGAGATTTCACCACCTTCGGGTGTTTAATTATCCACCACGGGCCTTAGATATAAAAAGACCGGGTAACGAATCATTTTTTATCTTGATGTCCCCCGGCCTTCAACAAACTCAATAATTTTGCCTGTCTGTATTGCAGTGGCGTTGACTATCATTCCGGTTGCAGCTCTTATCCCTTCGGTTAAACCGAAACCCCTCGCCCTTGTAGATATTTTATGATTTAAGAATATTTTAGCAGTTCAGACAACCAAAACACAAGTTCAGGCAGCAGCTAAAAAACAGACCGGGAGTTAAAAGAAACCGGTATGGGCTCCCTGAGACAGCGGACCAACAATTTTCTACTTTTTTTTAAACCTTTCGTCTTATCCGTCAATGTCTGCCCGGAGCCACTGCCCATTCCAGTCCACCCGGGCACCCAGGTATTCGCTAACGTAACGCAGGGGAATCAACGTGCGGCCCTGGCGGATAACCGGAACCGTGTCCATAGCCCTGATTTGATCGCCAACACGAACCTGCGTGCTGTCTATGGTAAAGACCAGCCTTTTTCCGTTCCGTGATACGGTAACAGTGCGTTGGCCAGGATCCCAGTCCACCCGGGCTTCAAGTCCCTCAGCTACAAACCGCAGCGGAACCATTGTCCGGTAATTTTCATCGATGTAAGGCTTTGTGTCAAAGTCTACAAGATCCCCGTTAACCGTTACTAGTATTTCCGGTGCATATTGGCTAATAAGATACTGTTCCCTGGATGCTCTAAAACGATCCAGGTCGGCGGCAAATCGGGCTTCAATTTCGGGCGGCGCCATGCCCTGTTCCAGGTATTGACCGAATTTGTCCGTTCCCATAATCTTATCGAACATGACGATGGACTGCTGGGTCGTGCCGCTTTTGGGAACCTTGAAGTCGCCCAGGGAAAAAGCCGTTGAAAGGGCGTAGATACCCGTGCGGGCGGGATTAAACCGGTACGGATCGGTGATAACCAGGCGGACCCCCCCGGCACTTCCCCGGGTTTCAGGAATAAAGCGGACGCCCCCGAGCCCGTACCCGTTGAGCTTATCGGCAAATAATTGGGCGTTCAGGTCTTTCCCCCCGATCCACTTGAACTGGTCGGCCTGGAATACGCCGGTCCCCTCACCCAGTCCCGTGGCCATGTATCCCATGACCGAGGTCAGGTCGGGAATGTTAGGCGAGGTCTGCACCCACGTCAGCCCCGTATCCTGGAAAAGGTAATTTCTACGGTACCCCTCCATGGGCACAACGCGAAGGTCGGCACCAATCTTGCGATTGAAAAAGCGGGCCAGTTCCCCGGCTGTCATTCCGTGAGCCTTGGGCAGGTTATCCACCCCGACAAAGGTAATAAAGCGGTCTTCCATCATGGGCCCTTCCACCACCATGCCCCCTAAGGGGTTGGGGCGATCCAGGACCACCACCGTCTTGTTGTTTTCCCGGGCAGCTGCCATGCAGTAGTTCAATGTCGACATGTATGTATAGCTGCGGGCCCCGATATCCTGGATATCAAAAACCAGCACGTCGACCCCCCTCAGCATGGCCGGTGTGGGTTTGCGGGTAGCCCCGTACAGACTGTAAACGGGAATTTTCAAATCGGAGTGGGTGTACGATTCCACGTATGCTCCGGCCCTGGCCTTTCCGTCGATTCCGTGCTCCGGGCCAAACAGGGCCACCAGGTTGATCCGGTTATCCCGGGCAAACACGTCGATGGTGCTTTTTCCCTGGCGGTTGACACCGCTCTGGTTGGTTACCAGCCCCACCCGTTTCCCTTCCACCAGGTGGAGATGCCTTTCAAACAGCACCTCGTTACCCAGTTTAAAATCAGCCGGCTGAGCGTTTGCCGTGACGGCAGGCAGGATAAACAACAGACAAAGCAATACCAGGGTAACGGTCCTTTTTTGAGTAGTTAGCATATACACAGACTCCTTTCTTGTACGGTGATGTAGTGCCTTTCCTGCTCTGGTGCTCAGCAGGAAGCGCATGGTCTGAAACAGCCGCTACCCTGTTAAACGATCCAGCAGAATCATTTGTTTCTCTTCATCCTCAAATTTGCAAAAAAAAGAGGCACATCAATGCGCCTTATATTGGCATAACACCCTGTTTTATTCGTTACTACTCAGAGCTACTCGTAAGGGAAGCTGCGGGGACGGTTCTCTGTCGCTTCCGGAGCGAAGCGGAGAACCGACTCTTTAGGGAAAGCGACCGAACCGTCCCCCTGCTTCACGACGATGCATGAAAATAAGACAATGACTGAGTCGTTACGTTTATTCTTTTGCTGCGACTCCTGAAAACCGGGTGGTTCGTTCAAGCTGTTTTTGTTTTGGCGATAAACAACGTCAGCTGTTCAAAGTAATCCCGCCGACCTATAAACATGATATCATTGTGGCCGGCCCGGGGAATGCTGATCAATTCCAGGTCCGGGCTGTTGATCAGCTTCTGCTCCAGGTATTCCGCTTCCTCCAGGGGCACCAGGCGGTCTTCTTCACCGTGCAAGAGCAATACGGGCAGGGAAACACGGCTCACTTTATGTTCAGAGGCTTCTTTAACCTGATCCAGCCCTTCGATATTAGCAGGCAGGCCCAGATGGCTAATTAAACGGACGGGGCAGGCAAAACCGCTTTCTATGATCAACCCGTTAAACGCTTCCGGGTTTGCTGCAGCCAGCTCCAGGGCGGGAATGCTGCCCATGGAACGCCCCATGATCCACAAATCCGTTCCCAGTTCCCTGGCAGCCAGTTCATTTTGGACCGAACGGAATACCGGATGAGCATCCTCAACCAGGGAAGAAAAGGTAGGGGTCCCACTGCTGGCCCCGTAGCCCCGGTAATCGGCTACCACGAGATTGATACCTTGCTGGTGGTAGAAAGGAGCAATCCCATCGTAGTCGCTGGCAATTTCACCGTTTCCATGAAAGTAGAGTATCCAGGGTGCATGGGCTTCGTGCACAAAAAAGCGGGCGCAGACCTGTACGTTCTCTTCTACGGATATCATCTGATCAAAGGCACCAGGGCCGGGCGGTGTATGGTCCTGGCGAGGATGGAACAAGTATCTTAATAAAGTCGGGTGGTCAAGAAAAGCATAAGGGTTCATTCATGCATCTCCTTTCAAAGCAAGTAAGTCGTTTCCGTTTCCCGGTATCGGCTCCGGTGGTTACTTTTTGCGTGAAAAACCGGCTTTTTGGCCCTTTTTCCGGGCACTTAAGTAATGCCCGCCGGAAAAACCCAAAAACTCCAGGGCTTCGGGGTCATATCGACCGGCATGATCCAACACGGTTTCATCAGCCATGACGTTAATGATTTCCCCCAGGATAAGGTCGTGGGTACCCAAATGAATCACTTGCTTAACCTTGCATTCCAGGCAGATGGGGCATTCTCCGATATAAGGGGCATAATCGAGCATCCCCCTTAGGGGAGTCAGGCCGAAGGTCTCAAACTTGTTGATATTTCTTCCGCTGGTTACACCGCACCCGTCCACCACTTCCGCCATATCCGAGGTAGGGACATTTACAACAAATTCTTTTGTTTCCGAGATAAGGCCATGGGAGTAGCGGGAAGGTCTGACTGCAATAGACACCATGGGCGGCTCGGAGTTGACCACCCCTACCCAGGCCAGGGTAATCATATTGCCTTTGCCCTCGAGATCGGCGCAAGAAACCAGCGCCGCCGGTACCGGGCCGAGAAACAAGCCCGGCTCAATTGATTTTTTACTCATCATCGTCCCCCATTTCGGTATTAAACGGTTTAACAGGTATAATTAGTACCTGCTTTTTACCCAATAGATCAGGCACTTCTAGGCTTCGGCCGAAGACGGCCGGCCCAGGTATCTTTGAATTCGTTGAATCAAAGACCTGGAAGGTGAGAAAGGTATGTGGACCTCTGCCCGGTCCAAAACAAGGGGGCGGTCTGCAAAGGGTGTCTGTTTTATCGCCTCGTTGTAAGCCAGGAAGGCCAGCTTTTCAAGGTTTACCGTATCTTCCAAGTTGTAAGCCAGCAGGGTTTCCAGGGCTTGTACATTTCCGCTGCGACAGTAGTCCTGCCAGAGAAGTACTGCGGTGTAGCCGTCTACACCTTCCAAATCCCCCCTGGAAATGCCCATTTGTTTTTCACATTCCTTGAGCCCTCCCCGGTAACCCAGTGCGTTCAAGACATAACGAAGGTCCAGGTGTGCCTGGGAAATCCGGGTATTGAACTGCCATTCGATGAAAGGGAGGTCAAAGGATTTACCATTATAGGTTATTATTAGATCGTAATTTTTTATGTCGGCGATAAATTCCAGCAAGTTTTCCCCCCACACATAGTAGCGCAGCCGTTTTCCATCGTAAAGTGAAATGGTGGTAATATGATCGGCGGGACCGCCCAGACCCGTTGTTTCTATGTCCAGGTAAGCGGCCCTGGAGGAAAACTCGGCAAACAGGCGCCAGTGCTGGTTGGCTGGCATTTTTTGTGTAAAAAACAGGGGGTTCCCCTTATGCAGATTCTCCCACGACCTGGCCAGCTCGTCTTTCAGGGTCGGCAGGAAACGCTCGCCTTTGATGGTTTTTGCCACCAGGGCCAATTCCAGCTCTTCCCAGGTGCAGATATTTCTTTCCCAGAGTTTGTATTCTGTTTTCGGCCCGATTCCCTGGATGTGTAGAAATGAATGTTGAAGCATTACTTCCCCCGCTCTTGGATCTCCCCTAACCCGGGGCTTCACCCGCTTTGTCCTTGCGCCCGGCGAATTCCCGGCCGGTTTTCCAAATATCGCCTGCCCCCATGGTTATGACCAGATCTCCGCTTTTTGCGTTTTCCAAGAGGTATTGAATGATTTTTTCCTTTTCTTCTATCACTTCCACATGTTCATGGCCGCGGTCCTGAATTGCCTGGACCAAGGCCCTGGAAGATACCCCTTCTATGGGTTTCTCTCCGGCGCTGTAGATGTCGGTGAGTACCACCCGATCGGCCTCATCAAAAGCCCGGATAAATTCATCCCACAAAAAGTGGGTCCGGGTGTAGCGGTGGGGCTGAAAAACACAGAACACTTTCCTGCCGCTTTGGCGGGCGGCATTTAACGTGGCCTGGATCTCCGTTGGATGATGGGCGTAATCGTCCACGATCAGGATGTCTTCCGGAGAACCGACGATTTCAAAACGCCGCTTGGCACCGTCAAACTCCAGGAACGCATCACGAATAACAGACATATCTACGTCCAAAAATAGCGCCACGGCCACAGCCCCCAGGGCGTTGAGGATGTTGTGCCTTCCGGGTACTTTAAGCTCGATGTCTCCTAAGTGTTTGTTTTTGTAACGGATGCCAAAACGAGAGCTAAGGCCCTTCATTTCAACGTTTTCACCCTTTACATCAGCGTGATCACTAAACCCATAAGACAAGAGGTTCGGGCGAAGATCGCCGCGGATCTGCTGTAGGACGGGATCATCACCGCAAATGACAGCCAGTCCCCCGTCCCTGACATTATTGATGAATAGACGATAGGAATCCACCAGCTTGCTGAAATTTCCATCATAGTACTCCAGGTGGTCGGGCTCAATATTGGTAACCAGGGCCAGGTAAGGGCGGTAACGTAAAAAAGAAATGTCGCTCTCACAGGCCTCCGCCACAACGTAGGGCCCATCTCCCAACCTGGCATTACTCCCGAAAAATGTGACTTCGCCCCCGATGATGGCCGTGGGCTTCAGGGCACCTTTTTCCAGCAGCAGGGAGACCATGGCGGTCGTTGTCGTCTTCCCGTGTGCTCCGGCAATGGCAATACCGTACTGGTGGTTGAAGATGGAGGCAAGCAGTTCTGAACGATGCCAGATGGGAATTTGCAATCGACGGGCAGCTTCCAGTTCTGCATTTTCAAGGGGAATAGCCGTAGATCGGATAACCAAATCGGCGCCATTAACCTGTTCAGCGCCATGTCCCCTGAAAACCCTGGCTCCCGATTTTTTCAACCCTTCAGTTAGCTTGTTTTCATTTAGATCGGAGCCGGAAACCGTATAGCCCGAGTTAATGAGAATATGGGCCAGGGCACTCATGCCGTATCCCCCGATTCCAATGAAGTGAACATGATTAACACCTTTTAACAATTGTTCCATTCCTTCCGTGTATGTATTAAACGGCACAACCCTGGGGCTTCCTTATTCGAGATCCCTCGGGTTCTTACCGTGCACTGGAGCGCTTTGAAGGCTTTTATATAGAGTATTGTCGACCTGGGTATTCTGTGAAGCATTCACCGGGCAAATAACCGTCTAAATGTTAAGATTATGTTAAATACAAAAGTAGGAATAAATACAGGATCTAAGCATATACTGGTACATTGTTAATCTTCGTTTACACTTATAATCCACAGTATCCACAGAGTTATCCACAATTAAGCAGCCATTATCGGTGGTTTAATAATTGGTTTCCACAATTTATACACATGGTTACATAAAACTCTTGCGTCGTAAACCCTCATATTTAGTCGAATAAAGGGGCACTTCCCGCGGTTAAGACAAAACATGTCGGTAACCGTAAATTACGGGTTTTCAAACCCCAAGCCGGGTTCCGCATTTAAGTCGGGAGATGCACGGCGGCCCTGCCTTAGAGCATAGTAGCCCGCTGCCGCAATCATGGCCGCATTATCCGTGCAGAGTTCCACGGGAGGGTATATAACTTCAATGCCCATGGGTAGCAACCGCAAGCGCAGGCGTTTTCTCAGCTCCCCGTTGGCGGCAACCCCGCCGGCCAGAAGAAACTGTCTGGGCTGAAGTTGCTCCACGGCTCGCGCTGATTTTTCCACCAGGGCATCAACGACGGCATCTTGAAAAGCCGCGCAGAGGTCATGTAGTTGGAGCTTCCGCCCTTTTTCACGCTCCCGGCGTATGCAGTTCAATACAGCCGTTTTAACTCCGCTAAAGCTAAAATCCATCTTCCCTTCGTCTCCCATAAGCGCACGAGGAAAAGAAAACACACCGGCCTCACCCTGCTGTGCCAGGCGGTCGATAACAGGGCCTCCGGGGAAGCCCAGATCCATGGCCCGGGCAATTTTATCAAATACCTCTCCCGCCGCATCGTCCCGGGTTCTGCCCAGCACGTCCACCTGGCCGTGCCCTTTCACGTACAGCAACGAGGTGTGCCCTCCGGAAACAACCAAGCAAATAAAGGGAAAAGAAATCGTCGCTCCTGTGAGAAAGTTTGCGTATATATGGCCTTCCAGGTGGTTTACCGCCACCAGGGGGAGATCCAGGGTAAATGAAAGGGCCTTGGCCGTGGACACGCCAACCAGCAGAGAGCCAACCAGCCCAGGTCCATGGGTTACTGCGATCCCATCCAGGTCGTTAAAGCTAATCCCCGCCTTGGCAAGGGCTTCGTCAATGACAGGATTAATGACTTCCAGGTGGCGCCGGGACGCTATCTCCGGTACAATGCCGCCAAAACGCAGGTGAAAGCTGTCTTGTGATGACACGACATTGCTCAGTATATCCCGCCCACCGGCGACGACAGCCGCTGCTGTATCATCGCAGCTGGTTTCAATGCCCAGGATCAGTGTCTTGTGAGACATCGGCGGCACCCCTTCCTTGTTCATCAAAAGAAGCATGTTCAATGCGAACAACATCATTGAGATGTTCCGGCACCATAAAGGCAATTTCAACCGGCAAGGATCATCTTCCTCCCTATACATATACGTTTAGTTATTCTTTTCCTGAATTCGCCGTTCAGCTTCTGAAAGGCGAATATAGAAAGGGCTGAGGGCATAAGCCGGCGAGGGCCCCTTTTCGCGCCAGACCCGGAACCCTTCCTGCAGTACCAACGAAGCCCGGTTCAAGCCGCAAGAAAAAGGCATCTCATGATATCGGCTGCCCGTGGCTAATTCCAATGCAGCACGAAACCGTTCCACGGCATCCCCCAAAAAAAGCACCGGTTCCTCATGCCGGGCAAGCAAACGGGAGAAGTCATCCAGGCCGGAGGCCCCCGCTGGTTCCACTTCCACAGGGATTTCACGGCCTCCTCGATAGAGGGCAAAGTACACCTGATCTTTGCGGGCATCCAAAACAGGGCAAACCAGGCCCTGGAACTGAACACCGGCCCAGGCCAGGGCATCCAGGGTTATTACACCTACCAGCGGAACACCTAACCCCTGAGAAAGGCCCTGGGCTGTAGCCATTCCGATACGAATGCCCGTAAAGGAACCGGGGCCAATGGTTACTGCAATTCCATCCACATCCTTCTTATTTACCCCTGATTCCTGAAACATGTGGATAAGCAGGGGCATCAAGCGTTGAGAATGGGTTTTTTTTATATTCAACGAATATTCGGCCCAAAGTTTGTTCTCTTCCCCCAGGGCCACGCTGCACACCATTGTTGTTGTATCCAAAGCTAGAAGCAGCAATGCTTTCTCAACTCCTCTAAATTAAAAAAACTCATATTGCCCTGCGCCTCAATATAAAGAATACGGGTATGCTCGGGATCGGCCTGGTTTTTTTGAAGTTCAATTTCCAGCCGATCAGGCGGTAAAATTCCGGGGAACTTCCCGGCCCACTCCACCAGGGCGACACCTTCCCCATAAAAATATTCCTCCAGGCCCAGCTCCAGCAGCTCATCTTCTGCTTCCAACCGGTAAAAATCAAAATGATAGAGATTAAGCCGCCCCCGGTATACGTTCATAATGACATAAGAAGGGCTGATCACATCACCTTTAACCTCCAGCCCTTCGGCAATACCCTTGGCCAGCACGGTCTTCCCGGCACCCAGTTCGCCATTTAATGCAATGACTGTTCCTTCCCGAATCAAGGTTCCGATTAAGCGGCCAATCTCCCGGGTACCGTCTTCACAGTGACTGGTTAGCTTCAGCAAACATATCCTCCTAACACCCTGACATACAGCTTATACATACTGGTTTTATTTCTCATTATATCCTTTGATATACTGAAAAGCAACTTCACAGGAAAATGAAAACGGCCCTTTAACACTCAGAAAACCGGGTATTGGTTCAGTCACTCGCCGACCTTCCTGTGTTAGTGTAAAGTTATTGTAGGACTTTTTTAAAAACAGCAGGAAAAGTTTGGGCAGAAATAGAATGAGGAACCTCGAGATTTCGGCACGAAATCATCCTTTAAAGAAAGGAAGAGAGGTTCCTCATGGAGATAGTTCAATTAGTAGAGAAGAAAGTCCTGCAGTTTGCTGAAATTATTTTAATTGCATTAGAGGGAGGAACAGACTACCAAACCTTAGAGAAGAGGTTAAAAGCCGAGCTTGACAACTTGGGAGTGGATATACTTAAAGTGGTATTAGAAGCGGTTGATCTTAAGATTAAGCAAGAAAGGTCCATGCGCGAGGGGTATAGGGTTGTGAGGTCGGGGGACTGCAAAACCCTTCTTACTCCATTTGGGGAGCTTACATACTCGAGGACCTACTATCGTCACCAGGAGACCCGGGAGTATGCGTATCTAGCAGATCAGAAAGCCGGTATTACACCCCACATGCGGGTAGAACCCACGGTTAAGGCGGAACTATTAGAGGGTGCGGCCCATATGTCTTACGAAAGGGCAACTCTACAGCAGAGTCAACATGCCCCTGAGCATAAAGTCAGCAGACAGTCTGTTTGCACATCGGTAAAAGCCTTCAAGGTCCTGGAGCCACAGCCACCTTTGACAAAGAAACAGGTAAAATACCTTTACATACAGGCGGATGAAGATCATATTGCAATCCGTTCTCGACGGGGCTCCCAGGCCCGCCTGATCTATATCCATGAAGGCTACGGGAAGAGGCCCCGCCGTCACCTGAAAAACGCCCGGTACTTCACCTCTGTGGCTCAAGACCCTCTGGAGTTTTGGTTTGAAGTCTGTGATTACATTGCCCGACACTATGATCTTTGCTACCTGGAAGGGGTCTACATATCCGGTGACGGTGCTTCCTGGATCCATACGGGGTTAGAGGCCATTCCCAATGCCACATTCATTTTGGACCGGTTCCACCTGGCCAAATACATCATTACCGCCAGTGCGCACGTGGAGGGGTTAAAGAGAAAGCTGTTTCATCATATTCGGTGCTTAAACAAAGAGAAAGTGATGGCGAACCTGGAGAAGGCTTTGGAGTTGGCTGATAGCCAGGCCAGGAAAGAGAGGGTACGTAAAACAATAACTTACATCAAAAACAACTGGGAAGGTATAAAAGCCGCTATAGAGAACCCCCAAATCACCTGCAGTGCCGAAGGTCACGTCAGCCATATCCTATCTGCCAGGATGAGCAGCAGACCTATGGCCTGGAGCCTTGAAGGGGCCGACAAAATGGCCTCTATGTTAGCAGTACGGGCAAACAAGGAAAGCATTACAAATCATTATTTGTCAAGGTGGAATGAGAACCTTCCTGTACTTGAAATTGCTGAGGAAGTACAAAAACAAGTACAATGTTTAAGAGCAAAAATTAAGGCAGGAAAAGAAAACCTGGGAAACATGCCGTTAACTCAGTCCGGGATGAGTCTCACCAGAGAAGCACTACAGGGGTTAAAGGGAAGGCAAGCAGGCTAAAAGGTCTTTGAGGTTCCTCTTAAAAAAACCTACAGTGTCTTGACACGATCTAACACCATAAAGGTTTTGACAATAAAAAACGGGTATTTTATAATGTATTTGACAAGGTGAAAAATTTACAGCGTAAAGGAACTGGGTAGAGGAGGTGCTGCTAAAGGTTCTTGCTGTCTGTGTAAACGTGTGTATAATGTAAATACGATTCGCCTATGAATTCATGAATGAAGGAGGGTTTACATGTCTTACCTGGACATAATGGAAGTGATTAAAGATAATTACGATGCCGATAAAATGAAGGGGGTTACGGCTGTATATCAGTTTGAACTGACCGGTGACGGTGGAGGCAATTTTTTTGTTGATGTAAATGACGGTGCAGCAGTTTTTGAAGAGGGTCAAAACGATAACCCCAACATTACCATTACCATGGCGGTGGATGATTTTAAGCAGCTGATCGAGGGCAAATTAAATGCTGTGTCGGCTTTTATGACCGGTAAAATTAAAGTAAAAGGGGATATGTCCCTGGCCATGAAACTCCAGGCGCTTCTTGGGTGACCCTGCCTTTTGGCTCCGCTTTACTTCGGTGATATTCCATAGGACATTCCCCTGTAAGAGTACGTTCTCTACCTTAATCCTTGCCCCATGGCTGGGCTCACTGCCAAACATCACTATTAGGGTTATAAAAAAAGGCACGAAGGGGTGCCTTTTTTTGTGTTTCAGGTTGCCCGGCTAGAAAGCGTTTTTTATGATAAGTTGTTTAGCAT
The DNA here is from genome assembly GCA_007120815.1 of Syntrophomonadaceae bacterium. The sequence goes on from SKMY01000030.1 coordinate 14,505, forward strand.
TGATCTTTTTTTCCGATCTTCATACTGCAGGCGCTGTCACTTTGCGCAGACCTGATTTTTTCTTCGATATCCAGGTCTTTACTGATTTCTACTTGCGGATCAATCAAGCCTTTTTTGCTGTAATTGGGTTTCTGCTTTCTGCCTTTATTGTATTTTTTTGCCAAACCTATCCCTCCTTTCATTTGTTATTGTTTGCTGAAAGGAAGGCTTCTATCCCTGAATGGCGGCAAATTCCTTTAATTACCCGTAAGCGTGG
>SKMY01000157.1 GCA_007120815.1 Syntrophomonadaceae bacterium
GAATGGAATCAATTGATTGATCGACAGTTCTTATTATTATGATACCTGGAACAGAGCCAGGAGGATATAAACGAATATCTGAAAAATCAAGATCTAAAGTAACCAGTATTCGGTCTTCAGCTCTACAAATATCAATAATTTTGTTGTCCGAATAACCACTTAGCCCTTCAGCGTATACAGTCTCTGCATTATAGTCATATTTTAAAAAAATATCTGCTGTTTCAATTGGTAAATTTTCATCAATTTTAAACTTTAACCTCTTGCTCATGATAAAGGAATTGTCCTTTCTTTGCTTAAAAAAGCGCCATAGGCAATTGCTGCTCTAATGTCTTCTTCTTGCAGTGTAGGATAGTTTTGCAAGATATCTTCAAAGCTCTTTCCAATAGCTAGATTATCTAGTATAACAGAAACCATAATTCTAGTTCCAGAAATACATGCCTTGCCGTGACAAATATTGGGATCAACACTAATTCTTTCATCAATCAGTCCCATAATTTTAACACCTCTCAATAAACTTATTGCAATAGCTGGGAAGCAGGGGGATGGTTCTGTCGCTTTCCATTTTTCAAGGTATGGGGACACACCTCCAAAAACCGGAATGTCCCCCTAGGTCCTCCGCTTCGCTACGGAAGCGCCAACACCGTCATCACAGCTTACCTTGTCACCCGTGTTATCGTTATTATATCCTGACTGCTTCTGATATGTCCAATTCCTTTGCGATTGGGGCGGGCCTCAGGGGCCCTTGGGGCGGCCCAGGCCTGTTTTCCAAAACATGAGGATGCCGGCAAAGATAATGGAGGCGGCCACCAGCTCCAGGGACTCTTCCAGGACGAAGTCCATGAGGTAGAAAGCCGGCACATTGCCGTAGGTGAGGGATTGGCTCAGGCGCTCGCCCAGGATGTGGTAAAAACCACCCTGTTCCCGGAAAAGGGAAGAGGAGGCTGCCACGCCGTAAAAGAACCCGCCTAGCAGGAAATAGAAACGGGTCTGGGGGGGCACGGATGTGGCCACCTTCCAGTAGCGCAGCAGGGCAATAACCAGGGGGGAAAGGATGAAAATAAAGAAGACGGCCTCGGTTCGCATGCGCCTGATACCGTAAAGCAGGGCACCGTATTCCGCCAGGACATGCCTGGGATCCCCGGCGTCTTCGATGAACATGAGCATAAAGCTGGCGGAAACCAGGGCCCAGAAAATTTGATCTTTTCTCAGCTTCCGTTCCCGGTATATGCCCACGAAGGCGGCCGCGCTAAGGGAAGTCAGGGAGAGAAAAACCCACTGCCCCCACTCCACGGGCCCGCGGTTGCGAAAGAGGTGCCACCACATGCCCCTGCCGGCCCCCATTTCATATGCGCCCAGGGCATCCACCAGGTAGACCGCTATCCAGCAGACCAGGACGACGAGGCAGGCCAGGGCAATGATCCCCAGGGCGGGGGCATGTTCCCGCCAGCGGAAGGTTGTAAAGAATTCTGCGACGAAATGATAGGCCCAGCTTACTGGTCCTGTTTTTATTTTGCTGTGAGCTGTTTTCATGGAAGCCACCTCTTCTATGCGATTGTTATCTCGTTATTTGTTCGATAAAGTTTTGTTTTTTCCTCTTTTGTCATTCCCCTTCTTTGGTGTTTCCGCATAATCAACCGATCAGTGCCGACTAACTCGGGTTTTTCCTGCCAAGGGAAAAGCCCCGGCAGCAAATAACCGGGGTCTTGCCGGGGTCTTGAAAAGGCACTTGCCTGCCCTGAGTGGGAGAACCGGGCTGAGCCGGGCGAAACGGGCGGACCTGAGCCGGGCAAAATCGGGCGAAACGGGCTGACCTGTTCGGGCTTGGCCTGTTCGGGCCTGTTCGGGCCTGTTCGGGCTGGCCTGTTGTTATTATTTACATTTTTCCACGGGCACGCCGCCGCTGCGGCGCGTTACCCGGTTTTTAGCCCAGGCCTTGACGTCTTCCACCAGGGTGTAGACCACCGGGATAACGATGAGGGTGATCAGGGTGGAGAAAAGCAGGCCGCCGATAACCACCGTGGCCATGGGGGCGCGAAGTTCCGCCCCGCTGCCGAAGCCCAGGGCCATGGGGAACATGGCCAGCACCGTGGTGAGCGTGGTCATCATGATGGGGCGCAGGCGGACGGGACCGGCTTCCAGGACGGCTTCCCGGCAGCTCCGGCCCAGATCGCGCAGCTTGTTGATGTAGTCCACCAGGACGATCCCGTTGTTCACCACGATCCCGGAGAGCATGATCACCCCAATAAAGGAGGCCACGTTGAGGGACCGCCCTGTCAGAAACAGGGCCAGGGCTACCCCGGTAAAGGTCTGGGGCAGGGCGAACATGATAATAAAGGGGTGGAGCAGGGATTCGAATTGGGCGGCCATGATCATATAGACCAGGACGATGGCCAGGAGCAGGGCCAGGGCCAGGTCCTCGAAGGATTCCTGCATCATCTGGAACTCACCCTCGTAGTCGATAAAATAGCCCTCGGGCAGCTCCAGCCCATCCAGAAGGGCCATGATATCCATCATCACGTCGTTCTGGCTGCGCCCGACCACCTGGGCCTCCACCGAGGCGGTGCGCGCCTGGTTGTAGCGGTTAATGGATCGGGGCGCCACTTCTTCCAGGAAGGTGGTCACCTCTTTTAAAGGCACAGGGTAGCCGTAGGGAGAGTTTAAGGTGATCTCTTCCAGGGCGGCCAGTGAACTGGAGTAGGAATCGGGCAGGATGACCCGCACATCCAGCTCTTCGGCCCCGGTGCGGTACCGGGTGGCTGTACTCCCGCTGACAGCTGTGCGCAGGACGCTGCCCACCTGGGCAAATGCCAGCCCGTGGTCGGCGGCTTTCTCCCGGTCCACAACGGCTTTTAGTTCGGGTCGGCCATCGTCGAAGCTGGTGGCCACCTCCCGGGTCCCGGGGACCCGTTCGATCAGGAAGGCGATCTGTTCCGTGATCCGCTCCAGTTCGGCCAGGTCGTCGCCGCGCACGGCAATATCGATGGGCATGCCGGCCATACCGGGGCCGCCCATGCCATCGGTGCGAACGGAAAACTCTCCTCCGGCGATGCGGGTTAACCGGCCTCGAATTTCTTCAGCGATTTCCTGGGCGGAACGATCCCGGTTGCGCAGATCCTTTAAAATGATATCCAGGCTGGCCCGGTGAGCATTGCCGCCCCCGCCGAATCCTATATCCATGCCGCCCCCGCCTCCGATGGACATATAGATGGCATCCACTTCAGGAAAGGTCTCTATCATGTCGTGCACCTGGACGGCTACGTATTCGGTGTCTTCCAGGACCGAGCCCTGGGGCAGTTCCACCCGTACGCTGATGTACCCCTCATCCATATCGGGAAGGAACTCGGCACCGATAAAGGGAACCAGGGCAAAGCTGGCCAGAAAGCTCATTACAAAGATGAGCATGATCAGCTTGCGCCTTCCCAGGGACCATTTCAGAAATGAGCGGTAAATGGATTCCAGGCGGCGGTAAAGCCGGTGGAAGCCCTCGGTCAGGCGGTAAAACAGTCCATTGCCCTTGGCTTTCCCTTCTGCTTTTCCTTCTGCTTTTCCTTCTGCCTTCCCTTCCGCTTTCCCGTCTTTTTCTTTTTCCATTTCTTCTTTTCGCCGGTCTGCTTCATGGGTCATTGCCCGCTCCAGCAGCCGGGAGGAGAGCACCGGTACCACAGTCAGGGCCACGGCCAGGGCGGCCAGCAGGGAGAAGCTCACCGTCAGGGCCATGGACATGAAAATCTGGGAGGCAAATCCCTCCATGAAGACCACGGGCAGGAAGACCACCACCGTGGTCAGGGTGGCTGCGGTAATGGCGCCGGCCACCTGGGTGGCGCCGTCACCGGCGGCCTTGCGCATGCTCCTGCCTTCCTGGCGGAAGCGGTAGATGTTTTCCAGCACCACGATGGAACTGTCTACCATGATGCCGATTCCCAGGGCCAGCCCCCCCAGGGAGACAATGTTCAAGGTGAGCCCGTAAAAGTACATCAGCACGAAGGTGGCGATAACGGAGACGGGAATGGCCAGGGCCACCACCAGGGTGCTGCGGATGCTGCGTAAAAAGAGTAAAAGCACAAAGCCCGCCAGCAGGGCACCCACGCCGCCCACTTCGAAGACGGACTGGATGGATTCGTTAATAAAATCGGCCTGGTCCATCACTTTGCGGATCTGGACCCCTTCGGGCAGGGCCTTTTCGATGTTTTCCATGGCGTTTCCAACAGCCGCGGAGACTCGCACCGTGTTGGCGTCGGCCTGCTTGCTGACTAAAAGACCGATACTGGCGTCGCCGTTGAAGCGGTTGATGCGGTTGGCATCC
>SKMY01000063.1 GCA_007120815.1 Syntrophomonadaceae bacterium
AATTCCAATACTGGGAGGGGAAAGGTATGGTAGCAAAAATTATCGTGGATAAGTGTACCGGTTGTGCCAACTGTGAGGATGTATGCCCGACCGAAGCAATCACAGTAAATGACGTGGCAGTCGTTGATGAAGCGGAATGTACAGATTGCGGTGCATGTATTGATGAGTGTCCTGAAGAAGCCATTGAGTTAGAAGACTAACACAAAATAACAAAACCAAAGAGCAACACATACAGCTGAACTGATTTTTTTATAAGCTTTCAAAAGTGCGCCCCCGGGTGGCGTGCTTTTCTTTTCCTTAATTTGCTGCTTGGAATTTTTTTGCCGCGTAAAAGGATTTTTTCATCTTGTGTCGAAGTATTAATATATAGGCATAAAAAACATTAAGATGAGGTGATTTAGGTGAAGTTCCGCAAAGGTCTTGTTTTGGTACTGGTTCTTATGTTCGTGTTTGCCCTGGCTGTGGGTTGTGGGCAACCGGAAGAAGCGCCGGCGCCTCCTGCGGACGATGATGCTGAAGAGCAGGTGTTGAGAGGAGAGGGTCAAGGATACAACCCTGATGTGCCCATTGTGGTAGAGGTGACCATGGTTGGGGACGAGATTACAGCGATTGAAATCGTCGAGCACGAAGAAACGCCTGGGCTTTCCGATCCGGCATTTGAGGAGATTCCCGATGCTATTATCGCAGCTCAGAGTTCCAGTGTTGATGTCGTTTCTGGTGCAACAGATACCTCCAACGGTATCATGGAAGCGGTAGCCAACGCAACAGGCAAATAAAAAGTGCTACTTAGAAAACACAAAAAACCGCCGGCTAACATCCGGCGGTTTTTTGTATTGATAAAAAGTTAAACTGCCCGAGACCTAGGCCTCTTCCATTTCAGCAATTTCCAGGGCAATCTTCTTCTTTTCTTCCAGGTCGGCAGACCTGTACAGGGCAATCTTCTGGGCTTGAGGTGATCCCGCTCCATGCCATGTGCCCGGCCCGTGAAGCCCGGCGGTCCAATTTTGCAGTATCTTGGTAATGCGCATACGCTTTTCAGCCGGTGCGGCAGCCCTTAAATATTTTTCTACATAACCCCGGGTTTCTGGGTTTTGGAGCTCTTTCATGGAAGGCATGGTCACCACCATCCCGCCGGCGATATCTCCGGCCAAAGCCATAATCTTCCAGAAGTTTTCTGCCGTGGTGATTTTCGCTACATTGCCGAAAAGATCATCGGGCATGAAAACCCCTGACCCCTTGGGTTCTTCCCGTCCTTTTACCGAGGCTGCAATGGTTGCCGCGTGGGCGGTTTCTGACAAGCGGACCATTTCAGTTAACATCTCTCTAATATGGGACACTTTGGATGTTCCGCTGTACTCAGCAGCCAGCAAGCAGCTTCCAATGATGATGTCGGCAAAACCCACTTTGCAGGCCCCTCCGCAGTTCATACGGTGTACTTTGGCGAAGCGGGTAATGCATTTTTTTTTTTTTTTTATCTCTCCGGCCATGAAAACGTGTTCCCAGGGAATAAAACATTTTCAAAGATCATCATGCTGGTTTCGCGCTGTCCAAAGCGGGGATTGCCCAACTCGGCAGTCTCATTACAGGCTTCTCGTTCCGCAGAATAAGGGTTGTACTGGCCAATGTACGTAAGACCGGAGACGCTGTTGGGAACAACAAAAGAAACGGCAAATTTTTCTTCGCCGGGCCTCAATGCGCCGCCAGGGATCACCACCGTGTAATGTGCCGCTGCTGCACCGCTCTGGTGAAGTTTAGCCCCCCGAACAATAATACCATCATCGTTTTGATCAGCGATATGCACATGCATGTCGGGGTCTTCTTCCAATATTTTTTTCTGTCGGTCACCCTTGGCATCGGTCACTGCACCGCTTACGGCCCAGTCGTTTTCCTGGGCTTGCTTCAAAAAGTTATTAAAGCGCGTGTTGTACCGGGTGCCTTTTTCCTGGTCTAATTCCCAGGTTACGCTGGCCAGGGAATTCAGTGCATCACAACCGACACAGCGATAATTACACGTCCCCAGTTTTTGGGAGGTCAACTGGGCCATTTCAGCTCTCCGCTCCAGGTCCTCAATGTTCCGGCAAATGTGCAGGTTGCGGTTAATGGTCTCCCCTGTCAGGTGAGACTTGGCGGTCATAATCTCCTGGTATTGGGGTTCCAGGGCCAGTTCATAAATTTTAGCTGTGGCATCCACCATGCTTTTACTTACCGGATGGGATAAGAGCTTTTGGACCCTTTTCCCGTTAATGAAATAATTACAATCCAGGGCTTCAATAAAGTTGTAATACTCTTCCGGTTTAATTAGAGCCATGGGCACCTACTCCTTTTTAAAAATATTTGAGATAGTCATAATATTTTATTTCTACACATAATTTCAAAACCCTTTTGTTTGACACGATAAACGTGTAAAATAATAATGGGAAGGATGTGATATGAGTATGCAGCAAATTAATGTCTTTGACAGTGATGTGTGGAAAGATCTATGGGAGCAGGCCCGGGAGTCCCGCCAGGAAAAAACAGGAATAGGGCCGGGAAAAGAAGCGAAAGCGTGGGACAAGCGGGCCGGTCACTTTGATAAAAAAGTTGATGGGAAGGAAGGGTCGCAGCGGGTTGAAACCGTGATGGATTTTTTAGAAGCAGAAAAGGTTTTCTCTCCCGAGATGTCAATTATTGATGTGGGTTGCGGACAGGGCACCATAACGCTTCAGTTAGCCGGGCGGGCTGCAAAAGTGTACGCCCTGGATCCCTCAGAAAAAATGCTCCAGCTGCTAAGTGCCAAGGTGCAGCAAAAGGGCCTGACTAATGTTTCTGCCATTCAGGCCCGCTGGCAGGATGTGAGCCTGGAGGAATACGGATGGCGGGAGGCATTCGACCTGGCCTTTGCCTCCATGAGTCCCGGGGTAAATGACGCAGAAAACTTAATAAAACTGATGGACAGTTCCCGAAAATACTGCTACTTAAGTACGTTTGCCGGAAGAAAAGATCGTCCCAGGGATGAACTCTGGGAGATCATTACCGGTCAGCCTTTTGATCCGGGTGACCTGGATATAATCTATCCCCTGAACCTGCTTTATACCTGGGGATACCGGCCGAGTCTCCGCTTTTACAGGCATAATCGATCTGATTGGGCACCTTTGGAAGAAGCTGCTGAAAACTTGCTCCAGTATCTACATGTAGCGACAGATCACGATGAAAGGGCCCGGGAAATTGTTTACAACTACGTGGCCGACCGCCTGGAAGATTCCCTGTTTTTCCATGAAAGGGATATTTACCACGGCATGATGATTTGGGATAAAACGATTCGAACATGAAACACCCCCGGCCAAAAGCCGGAGGCGTATTTGCTCTGCCTTGAATGGGGTTTGCGCTTTAAGCAACAAAAACTCAAGGGGTGTGTTCTGAGAATTTTTACTTCAGCAATCAACGATGCCGCAGCTAGCCGCAGCAGCACATTTGGTCCTTTTCATCGGACTCTTTTAATACCTTAATCCGTTTTTCTGCTTCGTTGATCTCTTTTTTCAAGTCGTCTACGTAATGCTCCAGTTGGTGAATTTTTTCCTCTTTCGATAGGAAACGCCTGGGGGCATGTCCGCCGCCGCAACAGCAGCAGCCACCTGCGTGTCCTCCGCCTCCGTGATGTTTTTTGCAGGCCATGGGTTGTCACCTCCTTTCAGGTCTCTTCCGTTCTACTGTAAAGAATCATATCGCTGCAGGAAACGCTGCAGGATTTCTATATTCCCCTGGATGGTCTTTGACCAGGCCTCCAGCAGATCGTTTCCTTCCCCGGTGACCTGATAGAGACGCCTGGCTGGACCGGATTCGCTGGTTTCCCAACGTGAAGTGACCATTCCTTCTTTTTCCATCCGGCGTAAATGACGGTAAATATGCCCGGGATCCTGGGTTTCCGGCTCAAAGCCGAAGTCACAAAGCTTTTGAATAAGCTCGTAACCATGGGCAGGTTCCTGGCATAATAGCAAAAGGAGACAGGGCTCTAAGAACCGCTCCATCCTGCCGCCCCGGCAGCAGTGTTCCATAAACCGGTCTTTTTTTTCTTGGTTTTCATGAGTATGCTTATCACACATGATGCTCACCACAATATATAATTAAATTATCTATATATGATCATTTCATCTAGTGTAGCAAAAAAAACGGCTCTTGTCAACATTTCAGAAAAGATCATTGTACAAACTATGTCAGGAGTCAGAACTCAATGTTGAACTCACTTGAATCCCGACTCCTGACATATATTTCCTTGAGAAGCCTGGGTCAAGCCAGGTCGCTATCCCAGGTTTGGTCCCATTTACG
>SKMY01000293.1 GCA_007120815.1 Syntrophomonadaceae bacterium
AACCGATTACTGGTTTCATGCCAAAAACATACCCGGCGCACACGTTATCGTTCGCTCTTCCAACCCTAGTGAAACCACGCTGAAAGAAGCAGCTCTGCTGGCTGCATATTTCAGTCGAGCTTCAAAATCTTCCAATGTCCCTATCGATTACACATTAGTAAAAAACCTCAGGCGAATTCCAGGCTCCAGGCCCGGCATGGTCACTTATACTAATTATAAAACCATCTATGTTACCCCGGAAGAGGGCAAGATGGTTCATATACTTGCCCGCTCCTCATCTCAAAGGCAAAAAGAGGAAAATCGCTGAGAGATCTCAATGCTGTCCGATCCTTGATTAATTACCCCTTTCCCGATTTAATGATAAACACCTCGTCGTGGCCATCAGTTTCTTCCAGGCAAACCGAAACATTTTCCAGGTGACTGGTGGGCACATTCTTTCCTACAAAATCCGGGCGAATGGGAAGTTCACGATGACCCCGGTCAACCAAAACCGCCAGCTGAATCATTCGGGGCCGCCCCCGGTCGATAAGGGCATCCATTGCTGCCCGAACCGAGCGACCCGTGTAAAGCACATCGTCTACCAGCACGACAATCCTGGATTCTACCTCAAAAGGGAGCCGAGCTGCCTGCTCCCTGACCTGGCCTGTATCAGCCACATCGTCACGGTAAGGGGTAATATCCAAAGGTCCAACGGGCAGCAAAACATGCTCTATCTTGTGGATGGCGTCAGCAATGCGATAGGCCAGAGGTACGCCTCTTCTCTGTATACCCACCAGCACCAAGTCCTCTGTTCCCTTATTCCGTTCAACAATTTCATGGGCGATACGTGTCAGGGCCCTGCGAATACCATCAGCATCAATAATTTGCGTTTTATATACATCCATCGGCTTCTCCCCCGCTTAAAAAAGTCGCAAAGTCCTCCCACGGTTCCACGGTAAACTCCATGTAATTTTTTGTCACTGGATGAAAAAAACCCAGAGTTTGTGCATGGAGAAGCTGGCCCATATCCCGATAGGGCGATTTTCGGGGACCGTAAACCGGGTCGCCGACAACCGGACAGTTCAAGTAAGCCAGGTGAACCCTGATCTGATGAGTCCGCCCGGTTTCCAGCCTTAACAAAAGAAGTGAATACGACCTGAAGGTCTTCAGGGTTTGATAATGTGTAACAGATCGGCGGCCCCTTCCATCCTCCTGGACAGCGATTTTTTTCCGATCGGCACGATCTCTCCCCAGGGGGAGATCAATGGTGCCTGAATCCCGTTGGGGTTGTCCATGTACCAGGGCCAGGTATTCGCGTTTCATTTTTCGATGCTTGATCTGCTGGCTAAGATTGAAAAAGGAGGCCTCGTTTTTGGCAACTACCAGAAGGCCGGTCGTATCTTTGTCCAACCGATGCACAATGCCCGGCCTGAGTTTTTCACCCACAACGGGGAGTTCTCGGCAGTGAAAGAGCAGTGCATTAACCAGCGTGCCGCTTCGATGGCCTGCTGCAGGATGGACAACCATTCCCTTTGGTTTATTAATCACTAAAAGATCCCGGTCTTCGTATAGGATGTCCAGGGCAATATCCTCGGGTTCTGCAACCATTCCCTCAGGAGGCGGAATGGTCACCTCAACCAGCTGACCCGCTTTCACTGTAAAACCCGGCTTACGCTGAACACACCCATCAACAGTAACATATCCCTGGCGGCACATTTTCTGCCAGTAAGACCTGGAATAATCAGGCGCTTGGTCAGCCAAAAAGACGTCCAGTCGCTCGCCATGAGCTTTTTCATCTACAAACAATTGTTTTGTTCCCCCGGTAGGTGCCATCGATTATCCCTTCTGATCTTGAAAAAAGGAGGCTTCTCTGGCCAGGTTGAACAGCAGGAGTATCATACCGGCTACTATAGCCACATCTGCAATATTAAAGACCGGCCAGACTTGAAAATCCAAAAAATCAATCACATAACCAAATCGAACCCGGTCTATCAGATTACCCAGGGCACCACCCATCTGAAGGGCAAAAGCCAGGTGAATACCAATGCGCCGGGTAGAGAAAAAACGACGCCCGAAGAAAATAAGCAAAATCATAATCGCAGAAATGACGATAAAAAAAGTTGTCTTGTGAGCCAAAATTCCAAAAGCGGCCCCGGGGTTTCTGACATACGTTAAGTGGAACACCCCGGGCACGAGGGATACAGAGTCGCCGGGGTTGAAGTTCCAAATAATATAAAGTTTGGAAGCCTGGTCTAGAAGCATAACGATTAAAGCCGTGCCCAGAAAAGCAAACAGCCCCAAACGCATTTTAACCAAGGTGCGTCGACACTTCATCTATTATTCACTCCAGATCATTCATCATCCTCTTCAAGTTCTTGGGGTGCATCTTGAGGAGAACTGGCTGTTCCATAGCGCGCTACCTCTTGCCAGGCATTTTCTCCGCCATACCGGTCGGCCTCATTGGGGCGTTGACCTCGCTCAAAAGGTGGAAGCAAGTTCCACTCCTCTACAGGTCGCTTGAGGCTTGTTTCTTCTTCTATCTTCAGTTCCCTTTCTTTTTGACAACCTGAACAATACATGGCCTGGGGAAGGACGTTTAACCGTTCGGGTTCTATAGGGTTTGTACATCCCGGACAAACCCCATACGTCCCCTCAGCTATCCGCTGCAGGGCGCTTTCAATTTCTTCAAGGCGTTTGACATTCTTACTATGAAAGGCCAAATCTTTAGAGCGCTCAAACAGTTCTGACCCCGAGTCTGCAGGATGGTTATCAACCAGGGAAAGCTCTTGGATTCCTTCTTTTAATGCCACCTGCCTCGTTATCCCGTCTTGATTCAGGGAATGAAGCACTTTGCTTTTTTCATCCTGCAGCCGTCGTGCAAATTCTTCAACGTTTAACCCGTGCATCATATTCGCTCCTTGAGTTTTTTTATCATAGTATTCTACAAGTATGTGAGGACTATGCGCACGAGCTCAGCAATAAAATCACCGATTAACGGCAGATTCAGCACAACCAGCCGCTGTAATATATACAACACCAGTGCGCCAAGAAATGTCATGCCCAGGGCAATACCAAAACCTCTCGCCAGGCCGCCCAGAAAATTTACCATTAAAAAGCGCCTGGGATTATTGAGAAGAGTCATGTATTCCGCCAGATTAAATTTCTCCAGCTTTGCCGATAACTCTGCAATACGATACAACAAGGCTTTTTCTCGTTCTTCGTCTCCTTCATCATATTCGAACTCTTCCCCAAAGCTGTTATTTCGGTCATTCATTAAAGACAAAGAACAAACAGCTCCCTTTTAAGGATTCATTAACGTTACGAAAGGATCTTGTGAAGAATATCGTCACAGCGTGCGCAAACATTTTCGTGTTTCTTCTCCTCCTCTACTACGGAGGAGCTATACATCCAGCAGCGGGAACACTTATCCCCCAGGGCGTTGTTAACAAGTATTTTGAGGTCCATGTTTTTGGCGGCTTCAGCCTTGTCGTGGGGAGATACCGACGGGTCATGGAGCCGGCAGGATGATACGATAAAGAGCGCGGCCAATTGAGACTCGTAATCCGTGAGGGTATCATAAAGGGCTTGCCCTGGGAAAAGATCAACATGGGCCTGCAGTGAGTTTCCAATTTGCTTGCCCTGCCTAGCTTTTTCCAGCATCCTGTTTACTTCATCGCGAAGCTCGCTTAGCACATCCCACCTTGCCGCCAGATCGTCATCTCCGTAGTGTTCCGGAAGAACCGGCCAGGTTGACATGACAATACTATCCCCCGTGCGGTACGGTACATGTGAATAAATTTCTTCCGAAGTAAAGGGGAGTACCGGGGCGATTAAGCCATTTAACACCTGAAGAACGTCTGCCAGTACGGTTTGAGCCGCTCTTCTTGAAGGCGCATCGGGTTCCAGCACATACAGCCGATCTTTTATAATATCCATGTAAAAATTGCTGAGGTCTATCACGGCAAAATTGTGCACCGCATGAAAAACGTGGTGAAATTCATACTGATCGTATGCCTGGTCGGTTTTATCGGCCAGTTTCTTTAATCGGTGAAGGATCAATCGGTCAATTTCTTCAAGCTGGTTATAGTCAACGGCATCCCTTGACGGGTCAAAGTCATGTAAATTGCCAATCAAGAAACGGCAGGTATTGCGGATCTTGCCGTATACCTCAGTCAACTGCTTAATTATACCTTTGGAGAGATGAATGTCACTGGTAAAATCCGCGCTGGCCACCCAAAGCCTGAGAATATCAGCTCCGTACTGTTCAATTATCTCTTCTGGGGCAATCACATTCCCCAGGGACTTAGACATTTTACGCC
>SKMY01000111.1 GCA_007120815.1 Syntrophomonadaceae bacterium
AGTCCCTGTCTTGATAATTTTGGTCAATTTACAGCGCTCTTGATCTGTGAGTTCAATAACATATTTTTTCTTTGGCATATGATATCCCCCCACTTGATCTATTATTAAGGATATCATATCACGGGATTATATTTTATACAAGATTTAGATGTTACAATGCACTAGTACCGTGTAACATCTAAAAGTTTCATTTTATAACAGGATACAATCGTTTAAGCTTAACTCTTGCATCTTCGGTTGTAAGCTGCCAATCGACACCTTTTTGTTTCTGGTTGCGGTCAACATGCCAAGCCTCTAGCTCATGGTTAAGAGTCTCCAAATTATCAATGCGTCAGCTCCCAGGATTGACGAGAAAATGCAGACAACTCTATTTCCGCAATATTAAGCCAGCTTCCATGTTTCGGAGTAATATTCCGATATCGGAATATTACTCCTTATCCCGATGTTTTAAAAATCCTGATGTTTTTGAGCAGCGGAGATATTTCACAAATATTGCTGAGTTTCTATTGTAAAATAAGTGCCCACTGCAGGTTTTATCGGGATTTTTAAGAAAGTCCATAGAGCTGTTTCATTTGCTCCCTGTTATATTTGTACATAGCCGGTTCTGTGAACCCTTCTCTGCTCAGACTGACAGCTACCATCTCATAAGCCTTGCGTTTTATCTCCACAGAAGCTTTGGCATAAATACGAGTGGTTTCCATATTTGAGTGTCCAAGCCACTCTGCAATCATGAAAAATGGCATACCTGCTTCCAATAGATGCATAGCTCTAGTACGACGAAACAAATGCGGGTGTAAGTGTTCAAAGAACGGCTGTTCTGCCTTAATTTTAGATTCATAGGTATTCATGAATCTTGCAACGTTGTCAGGTGACATTTGAGTTTTTTTGCTGCCTCTGGCAATATAAAAAAGATACTGTTGGCCATCTTTTTCAGGATGGAATATGCTCTTATAGTTATTGAATAGTATTGTAACTTCTTTTGTTATGGGAGTGATTGGGAACTTATTCCCCTTGCCAGTTATATGGATTTCTCCGACACCCCCTTTTACGTGGAAATCTTTAAGTCTCATGTCTAATAACTCCTGGTTTCTGGCACCACTGTCGTACATAAGCGAAATGAAAAACTGATCTCTTAGCCCAGTCGGTTTCTGAATGTTAGGTGCCGCCAAAACAAGTTTGACTTGATCCAGGGTAAGAAACACAAAGTCATTAGCATTATTTATCGGCAAAGGCTTAATGAGATTGCATTCTCCCAAAACCGGAAACAGCTTTTTGTCCCTAGCCGCAAGATAAGTAAAGAATGTTCGCAACGTGAAGAGTCTCTGGTTTCTGGTTGATACAGAGCATCCTCGCTCATTGACGAGCCATGTCAAAAATTCCATTACGCTTGATGCTGTTATCATTTCTCTGGTGATGTTGAACATGTCCACGTTTTTTACGGTTTCTATAAACAGGAGGAACATGTTTATCGTATCCCTATGTGCTTTAATGGTGTTTTGGCTCCTCTGTCGTATTCCAGGCAGGTAAACGTTTAAAAAATCTCGTATACGTTCGAACAGCCAAACATCCTTAATGTTTTTCATTTTTCCACCTCCGGGTAAATGCCTGTGAACCTATCCCAGTTGATTCCGGCACTCCTGATTAGACGTTCAGGCAGGAGATGGACATAATACATTGTAGTTTCAAAATCATAGTGACCCATATACTCGCTTAGGGCGGGAATCATTGCTAGAATATCAATACCCTTATCAATCCACTTCATTATTGTCCTTGTTGCAAAATTGTGGCGAAAATCATAAACTCTTGGCTGTTTTACACCATTGTCTAACCCACTGGCTTCCCAGCACTTGCGCAAGTTTGCTCTTAACCAATTTAGACGATACATGCCGCATCTGGGGCTTTGAAAAAAATAGTCCCTTTTGCCCATTAAACTGTCATATCTGGAACTCAATTCAAGGAGTTCATCGGACATCATTACAATACGATCTTTACTGCCTTTTGAGTTTCTTATGAACAGTTCTCCGTTTTTTAGATTGACATCGTTTCGCTTAAGTCTTAATGGTTCGCCGGGGCGTAAGCCACAGCAGTAGAGCATTCGGCAAACAACTGGAAGAATCAAACCACTATTAGAAGAACCCTTAGTCTTACCTGTCCCGATAGTATCGATGGTTTTAAAGAGCGCCCGCAACTCGCCATCTGAAAATAAATAAGGTATAAACCTTGTGTACTTGCCAATCATTTCACGAGGAAGGACATAGGCATCCAAGCCCATCGCCATTTGATATTTGCCCAACTCTCTAACAGTGGTCATCCGAAGCTTCTGGTTATTGAATGATTCATTTTCTTTCTTAACCAGCCATCCCATGGCTATTTCCTCTGTAAGGACAGAAACTTTCGGGAAGTGTATATAGCAATAATCATCAAAATCGTTCAATCGATATTTGTGGGTGTTAGCACAGTGTCCCAGGGCTACTTTAAGGTCAAGCATACCTTGTATGTCTTTCTTCATCCCACTTTTCAGGCTCATGCGTACGCCCCCTTTATTACAGGGACATCCTCGAAACCCAATGCGCAATCTTTGAGTTTCGCCAAGTCGGTGGGAATGTAAACCTTCGCTGTACCAAGACAGTCATGCCCAAGGACTTCAGATATTGTATCTTTCGATATTCCGGCATCGGTCATCCACTTGGCGACTGACCTTCGGAATGCATGAAATCCTCTGTTGTGTTTGATCTCAATGCCTGCCACCTGGAAGTACTTGTGAACCATAGAGTTAAGCGATGAGGAGTTTTTCAGAGGTAAGAAAGGCGCTCTGCTGCGTAGAAACACATATTCAGATTTAACATTAGGTCTGGCTTTTAGAATGTAATCTCCAATAGCGTTGCCAGTGGGGCTATCCAGGGAAATTTTAGTGACCCGGTTCGTTTTACTTTGAATGACGGTAATCTCGTATGTTTCCCAGTTGATACTCGTTAGCTTCAGCTTTCGGATATCAACCGCTCTCAAAGCTGTGTTGGCAGCAAGCATTACTATTGCATAATCCCGGATGCCTGCATCAGTATTCCTGTCAATTGCCCGTAAAATGGCCAGAACATCATCTCTGGTGAAATAGGGAAGTATCTTTCTGCCCCTGGATACAGGCTTAAGAATTGACGGATCAATCTTCAAGGAGCCAATACCATTTGATTTAAGGTATGATACCAGTGCGCAAAGAGAATAGACTACGCTTTCCATGCTTTTGGGTATCTCCAAGGATGCTTCTGAAATATACTGCAAGATTAACTCATCAGTAATGACGCTGAAATTCTCATATCCATTATCTTCGAGAAAACAGCAAAATCTTCGCAAGTTATAGTCCAAGACGCGATTTCCATTGTATGAATTAGTCAACTTTTCAATTACAGAAAGGAAACCTGTGTTTGGTACAAACTTGCGCGTGTTGCAATACACTTTCCAAACAATTTTGTTAGATGTTGCATAGTCCTTGAGCATGATGGCTGTGCGTCTTAGGTCATTGCAGTAGGAATGGGATAGGACTTTAGTACTCTCTTTTTTACTCAAATCTTGCAGGTAATCTTGAATCACACACTGATCATAAAGATCACGTCCTGTTGAGAGAAAAAACCTTTGAATATTGGGCAAATAGTCCTTCGTGTAGTTCTCTAGTGTACCTGGTGCTAGCTTTAGAATCTCTAAGCTGCGTTTGAAATTTACGATGAGATTGCAGATTTTTGTTTCAACCACAATTTAAACCTCCTTAAAAAGATTTACTATAGAATAACTCTATAATAAAACTTTAAAGGAATGGCCTGTGAGTATCAACGAAAAATCCCGACATAAACGAATAAAAGGGAGATTACGAAGAGATCAAATCAAAGGAAGAATATCGGATAGGATGCCACCGTTTAAAACATCGTGATTTTTTAAATGTCGGGATAAGGAGTATAGTGTATCTCCAGCCGTTTTGCTATTGATAATGCTTCTTTTGGGCAGAAAGCCTCATATATAGATGAGATATTGTGTGTTCAAGTTATCCATAACCAGCACAACTTTTTCAGTAGCAGGGTACTGTTTATCCAGCAACCATTGGATGTGATGCGCCCAGTCTATTTTTGTTCGACGCTCACATGCATCGGCAGAACACCAACCGTTTAGTGGCTCTGTGAAAAGGAAAATACAACACGTCCCATTTCTTATGTATTTATTATCGATACGCTCAGGTTTGCCGGGTTCCATTTTGATTCTGCAACGGGCGTCAGCAAGCAATTGTAACGGTTTTTCGTCCATGCAAAC
>SKMY01000136.1 GCA_007120815.1 Syntrophomonadaceae bacterium
AAAGGGCTTGTACATGCTGCTGCTTAAAAAACCCTGGCCCTATATGCTCGGAGGTTTGATGCTGGCCGCGCTGAACATCGTTTACTTTGTCCTCTGGGGCATTCCCTGGGGCATTACATCCGGCATCACGTTTTTTTCCGGCTGGATGAGCAGCTTGCTGGGCCTTTCTCCGGAACAGTGGCACTATTTTCTGGGCATTATCCCAATCGATGCCTGTTGCTTGCCTGAAATCCAGACAGCTGCAGGAATTGACTTCTTCTCCTTTCCCCTTATTTATCACTTTATGGCTATAATACTCGGCTCCTTTATTGCGACCCTGTTGGCTGGAGAGTTCAGGGTGAGGAAATGGCGCTCAAATCGCTTTCTTCTAACGGCCCTGGTCGGTGGCGTATTCATGGGTTACGGCTCAAGAGTTGCTTTGGGGTGTAACATCGGTGCTTATTTCAGCGCCATTCCGTCTTTTTCCCTTCACGGTTGGGTTTTCGGCATTTTTATTCTTGCCGGCGCTTACCTGGGAGGAAAAGTGCTGCTGCAATATCTAGTTGATTAATATATCCTATTAAAATAATATGAATTAATAAAAGATAGGAGTTAATAACCTGTCTTTTTTTTATTTAAGTTTCTAATGTACATACTTTTTTCTTATGGACCCATAACCTATCAAGCACCGAAATAACGGTTCTCCTGAAGATTTATCCTATCTTCACATCCCCCGATACCCCCCACAACGATAAAGGAACTCCATAACCAATGTAGAAGTAATAAGCAACGAAGAATTATTATTATTTGAAATCCTCGGGAGGGAGGTTATGATTGTAGGAACATTGGAGAAAGAGAAAAATTATTGTTGGGTCCAGGGCAATACCAGGGGTAAGCTCTACAGTTTCTTGTCAGCCGTATTTAAAGATGAGATGAGTTTGGAGCAGATCGAAGAATTTTGCACAACAGAGAATATGACTCGTCTAAAAGACAGTTTTGCCGTTCTTCCAGAAGACAAAGCGAGTCCATTGCTCAAAAGCATGGCCGATCTAACCACAGTCTGGGAAAGCCGGTTGGAAAAGAATGAACCGGAAGCTGAAACTCTTGAATTGCGTAAGGAATATGCGTATCTTTTTCTTACACCCAATGGCGTATATCCCTTTGAGTCTGTTTACCGGGGCAAAAAGAACCTGCTCATGGATAAACCGTGGGAGGAAGTGCGCGGTTTTTACCGCCGGGTCGGTCTGGAGAAAGACAAAAACGAGAAACATCCGGAGGACCACGCCGCTGTTGAATTGGGCTTTATGGCCAGTTTGGCTTTCCTTTCCGGCAATGAAATGCCCGATTCACCCTTAGCTGAGATCGAGAAAGACGAGATCAGTTATGCTCTCCAGGTGCAGCAGGCCTTTTTAGCGCAGCATCTAATCAAATGGATTCCCAGGTTATGTGAAGACATCCAAGAAAAAACCCGACACCCTTTTTACCGTTCAGTGGCTGAACTTGCCGGGTTATTTGTGGAAGCAGATGGGCAAATGCTGCAGGCTTTAACACCTGAGAGCAATTAAATTTAATCTAAGAAGATGAAGGGAGGGAGAACCTGACTGAAAGAAAAAATCATAAACAGTCAGGTTAAGCGTATGGCTACGAATGGAAAAAGAAAATTTAGTCGACGTTCGTTTTTAATGGCTTCGGGAGCGGCTGTTGCTGCCGGGGCGGCCAGCAATTTCTTGCTGGCCGGCTGTCAGCCCGATGTGGAGGACGTGGTGGATGACCCGCCGCCTCCGGATACCCCTGATGAGCCCACGGAAGTTAAATTTGAGCTGAAGTCCGTGGAACCTACGATTACGGATACCAAGTTTAATTTTTGCGGTATCTGCAGCGCCAACTGCGCAATGATCGTGGATATCGCCGATGACAAGGCCTGGAGAATCCGCGGCAATCCCGATTGCCAGGTTGCCGAAGGATACCTGTGTGTGAAAGGATACTCCGCCCTTAAAGACCTTTATGATCCCGACAGGCTAAAGTATCCCATGAAACGCACCAACCCGGAAAAAGGCCCTGGTGTGGATCCTGGTTGGGTCAAGATCGACTGGGATGAGGCCTTTGAATTAACCGCGGAAGCGTTTAATAAAGCTATCGAAGAAGGCGGCCCCCAGGCCCTGGGTTTTGTTTCCCGTGGGCAAGACTGGATGAACCGCTTAAGAGACGCCATCGGTACGCCCAACCATATCATGCACCACAGTACCTGTTTCACCACTTATACAGCTGTTTGGCGGACAGTCCTGGGCATGGGCAACCGTCCCTGGATGCTGGATATTGGCAAGGCCAAGTATATTTTATCCTTCGGCTGGGACCAGCCCTCAAAGGCGAAGAACATGTCCGCCAGGGAATATGTTAAAGCGGTATCCAACGGAGCCAAGGTGGTTTACGTAGACCCCCGCCTGACCATTACCGGTTCCCTGGGTGGAGAGTGGATTCCCATTAAACCGGGTACCGACCTGGCCTTCATGCTCGCCATGATCCGCATTATCATTAACGAAGAACTCTATGATAAAGAATATGTAGAAAATTACTCAATAGGCCTGGAACAGCTTGAAGAAGCCGTTCAGGACTATACCCCCGAGTGGGCTGCAGAGATTACGGAAGTTCCAGCAGAAACCATCGAACGGGTAGCGCGGGAATTTGCCACCACCAAACCGGCCATTGTACCCAACCACAAGCGGGATGCCGGTGGGCCTAACTACCAGAACTCCTGGAAAGTGGCTTTCTGCAAAGTGATCTTAAACACCCTGGCTGGAACCTTCGACCGGGAAGGCGGACAGATTCATGCCCGCACACCCAGGATGCCCAGCTTTAATGATGTATTTCCCCCTCCGGAATTCCCCGAGCGGGCCACCAATGTGCGCGTGGACGGTTGGGAGAAGCACCCCATTGTCGCTCCAACCAATAGAGGGGATTTCTCAACCTTTACAGAAGGCCAGTTGTCTGGAAACCCGTACAGGTTGAAAGCAGCGCTGTTCCGCAAGCACAATGTCCTGGCGTTCCCCAACGCGCCTCGTTTCGTGGAAGCATTAAAAACCATGGATTTCGTCGCCGTGGTTGATGTCTGGCCCTCGGAGATGGTGCAGATGGCCGACGTGGTTTTCCCTGAACCCTACTACCTGGAGGCCTCCGGATTCGGTGTTCGTGAATACCATGCTTTCTACCCGCAGATCGCCCTGCGCGAGTCGGTTATTGACCCCTTGTATGACACCCGCGGTTACGGCGGTGTCATCACCGGTATTGCCAACGCCATGGGCTACGGCGAGTATTTTGAAGGCGTCAGCGGAGGGAAGTTCAACGATGAACGACTCAAAGCCCTGGGCTCTTCCTGGGAAGAGCTGCAAAGCAGCGAAAACGGCATGTGGAGCGATGAAAAGCCCTTTGAAGGGCGCACCGAGTGGCCGACAGAAAGCGGAAAAATAGAACTTTACTCTCCCGCTCTGGAAAAGCACGGCTACGATCCCCTGCCCCACTGGGAGCCCAAAGCAGCTGAACCCACGGATGAATATCCCTTCTATATGATCATTAGCCGCCCGCCCATGCACAAGATGAGCCAGACCCAGAACAACGAGCTCATGATGCAGGCACAGGGAACAAACACGGTGATGATCAGCGAAGAAGCAGCAGCCAACCTGGGCATTGCTGACGGTGATGAAGTGGTGGTGGAGTCTCGGGCTAATAAAATTACCCTTAAGGCCGAAGTGACCAAGGGAATTCGACCCGACACCGTATGTGTGGAACACGGTTTTGGTCACTGGTCGAAGGAACTGACCGTGGCCTTTAACCAGGGGGCCAACGAGGGAGACCTTATTCCAACCCTGACCATCGAGGAAATGGTCAACAGCAAGTGCCCGGGAGCGGGCTCGCAGATGCAGGACTTTTGTGTTAATGTCTACAAGGCCTAGTAAAGGGGGTAAAACAAGTGAAATATGCAATGCTGATAGACCAGACCAAGTGCATCGGCTGCGGTGCCTGCACCGTAGAATGCAAAGGGAAATATGAAGCCTCGTACGGGGTGCTTCGTACCGAAATGAGACGATTTGAAAGCGGGTCTTTCCCCAACGTGAAGCTTCGCTATACCAAGCATGCCTGCATGCATTGTTTTGTAGCGGCCTGTGAAGAAATATGCCCCGTTAACGCCATCTGGCACGTGGAAGGGGACAACGGCGGCATGGTGGAGATCGACAAGGAAACCTGCATCGGGTGCGGGGCCTGCGTAAATGCCTGCCCCTTTACAGTACCCGTGATTGACCCTG
>SKMY01000281.1 GCA_007120815.1 Syntrophomonadaceae bacterium
AAAAAACCCGACCCGTTACCCTGCGGTGCGTGCCGCCAGGTCCTTGCAGAGTTTGCTGCCAACTGCCGGATCCTCGTCTCGGGGGAAGGGGGGGACGCGGTGGAATACCGGCTTGAGGACCTGTTTCCCCGTCCTTTTCAGTTCAACGGAACAAAAACCCCCTCGAAAGGGGTAAAGATGCAAGAGGACATGAATAATAAATGTAGAGCAGCGAAGGAAAAAGATTCCCCGGCCCTCCCGGTGAGGGACCATCACGAATAATAAATGTATAGCAGTGAAGCGATGAATACAACGGAAATAACTATGGCGGTAACAGCCAATCCCGTGAAGGTGACCATAAAAATGCCGAGGAAGAGAACCACAAAGAAAACGATGTTTAAGATAAGCGCCTTGTTTCCCCTGGCCTTGAGTTCTTGTTTTTTTTCTTCTTCCACGATCTCACACGCCCTTACCGTTTTTTAGATGTGCCCAGGGCTTTTCACAGCGGTACAGCATTTAAACGGGCTTTAATTTTATCATAAATTATCTTTTAGGAGAAGTAAAGGAGAAAAAAATCACATGTTTACCTCCGGATTCGTTTCTGTTGTCGGTCGGCCCAATGTGGGGAAGTCGACCTTGATAAATGCCCTCCTGGGTGAGAAGGTTCTTATCGTTTCGGACAAACCGCAAACAACCCGGAACCGAATCCAGGCCGTGCTTACGGCGGATCAGTTCCAGGTGGTTTTTCTTGATACCCCCGGCATACACCGCCCCAAACACCGCCTGGGTGATTACATGGTCCAGTCCGCCCTGGGCACTTTAAAGGAAGTGGACCTGGTCTTGTTGGTGGTCGAGGCGACAGCGCCCCCAGGGAAAGGTGATCGGTATATTGCCGGGCTCCTTGAGTCCATAAGGACACCCGTCATGCTGGTGATCAACAAGGCAGACATTGCGCCCCACAACTTTGAGGAACAATGGCTGCAGGACTATACAGGCCTTTTACCCTTCCAGGGATATATTCAGGTTTCAGCCCAGGCAGGGACGAACCTGGATCTCCTTTTGGAACAGGTGAAGGGTTTTCTACCCGAAGGCCCCATGTATTATCCCAAGGGGATGATCACGGACCGACCCCTGCCCTTCCAGGTGGCCGAAACGATCCGGGAAAAAATTTTTCACCAGACCCGGGATGAAATCCCCCACTCTATTGCCGTCGATGTGGAAAAACTGGCTCCCCGGGAAAACAAGGATCTGGTGGATATCCACGCCGTTGTTTACGTGGAAAAAGAGTCCCAGAAGAAGATTATTATTGGTAAAGGAGGACAGCGCTTGAAAGCTATCGGCCAGGAAGCCCGGATTGACCTGGAGAAAATGCTGGAAAGCGCTGTGTACCTGGACCTTTGGGTAAAGGTAAAAGCAGACTGGAGACGCAAAAACAACATCCTCCGCCAGCTGGGCTATGAATAAGTTGGCGGCCCGGGGCAGATAAGCCGGAGGCTGAAGCCATGTCAAAATCGGTAAAAGTAAGGTCGCTTGTCTTGTATTCCAGGCCTCTGGGCGAAAGGGACCGGCTGCTCACCCTATATACCCTGGAGTTGGGTAAAATAAGCGCAGTAGCCCCCGGTGCGCGGAAGGTAAAAAGCAAGCTGGCCGCAGGGGTTGAGCTGTTTACCTGCGGGCGTTTTCTGCTCTATCGCGGCCGTTCCATGTTTACTGTGACCCAGGTGGAACAGGAACAGGGTTTTCAGGCCATCGGGCGAAACATTACCCTGTACGCCACGGGCATGTATTTAGCCGAGCTGACCGCTAAAACTGTGGAAGAAAACGAAGCCAATCCCGCCCTTTTCCAACTACTTCTGGATTCCTGGCGGCTGCTGGACCAGGGAAGGACCGAACCCAAGCTTTTGGCCCGCTACTTCGAGCTCAAGCTCCTGGACCTGTTGGGCTACCGACCCCATCTGGCCAGCTGCACCCAATGTGGAAACGGTGAAGGGCCGGTTTTTTGGAGCAGCAGCGCCGGGGGGATCCTGTGCGGGAACTGCTGTCCCGGGGAACCCCAGGCATTCCTTTTGTCCCGAGGGACCTGCGCCCTGGCCGAAGCCCTGTTAAATATCCCTCCCGGCGGGCTTTCAAAGATACGGGTGGGAGGCCAGCAGCACGGCGAACTAAAACGCCTGGCCCATTCTTTCTTGCAGTACTGGATAGATACCGGCCCGATAAAATCGTTTGCTTTTTTGGAAAAGACCGAGTAGGATAGAAAGAAACCGTATTTGCTTGGCATCATCATAAAAAGGGGGTTTTTTGTCCAATGAATTTTCAAGAACTGATTATACGCCTGCAGGATTTTTGGGCCAACAGGGGCTGTATTATCGGTCAGCCCTACGATGTAGAAAAAGGTGCGGGCACCATGAACCCGGCTACTTTTTTAAGGTCCCTGGGGCCTGAACCCTGGAACGTGGCCTACGTGGAGCCATCCCGCCGCCCTGGAGACGGCCGTTACGGGGAAAACCCAAACCGCTTGTACCAGCACCACCAGTACCAGGTTATCCTGAAACCCGCCCCTTTTGATATCCAGGAACTCTACTTGCGCAGCCTGTCTGAGCTGGGAATTAACGCACAGGAACACGACATCCGCTTTGTAGAAGACGACTGGGAATCCCCTACCCTGGGCGCCTGGGGTTTAGGATGGGAGGTTTGGCTGGACGGCATGGAGATCACACAATTCACATACTTTCAACAGGTGGGCGGATTTGACCTGGAGGTGGTTCCGGTGGAGCTGACGTACGGCCTGGAACGGATTGCCATGTACATACAACGGTGTGACAATGTTTTTGACCTGGAGTGGCTGCCAGGTATCAGCTACGGTGAAGTGTTCAAGTTAGCCGAGCGTGAACACTCCACGTACAGCTTTGAGTCGGCGGATACCGCCCTGCTGTTCCAGCTGTTTAACCTTTACGAAAAAGAGGCCCGGAGGTTGCTTGATGAGCCCCTTGTACTACCCGGGTACGATTACGTGTTGAAATGTTCCCATACGTTCAATGTGCTGGATGCCCGCGGGGCCATCAGCGTGACAGAACGAACGGGCTATATTGCCCGGATACGGGAGTTGGCGCGGACCTGCGGCCGGCAGTACCTGCAGCAGCGTGAGGATGCCGGCTTCCCTCTAAGAAGCCGTGTTGAACAAGTAGGGGGTGTGAACCAGTGAACACAAAAGACTTAATTTTCGAGATCGGAACGGAAGAAATCCCGGCCCGATTTATGCCTGGCGCCTTAAACCAGCTGGCAGAGCGGGCGGGTAAAATGCTGGAGGACTACCGCCTGGGATTTGAAAGGCTAACCGCCATGGGTACCCCCCGCCGGTTGGTTCTGCGGATTCATGGGCTGGAAGGCGAACAAAAAAGCCTTCGCGAAAAGAAAAAAGGGCCTTCCAGGGAAGCGGCTTTCGATGACGAGGGAAACCCGACCCCGGCGGCCCGGGGGTTCGCCTCCAAACTGGGCATCAGCGTAGAGGACCTGGACGTCGAATTGGTTGGCAAGGGGGAATACCTGGTGGCCGTGCAGGAGATCCCCGGGAAAAAGACCCCTGAAGTCATGGCCGAGCTCCTGCCCGCCCTGGTTAAAAGCCTATCCTTTCCCAAGACCATGTACTGGGAAGAGAGTAAAACACGGTTTGCTCGTCCCATACGCTGGCTGCTCTGCCTCTATGGCGACCAGGTCGTATCCTTTTCCTATGCCGGCCTGCAGTCAGGTAGGCAGACCCGCGGCCATCGCTTCCTGTCCCCGGGGCCCTTTAACGTCCAGGACACGGATCATTACGACTCGGTTTTGGAAGAAGGCCGAGTGGTCTTAGATCCCGCGGTACGGGCTGACCTGATCAAAAAGCAGGCCCAGGAAGCCGCTGCCTCTGCCGACGTCTCCCTTTACCTGGACCCGGCACTCCTGGAGGAGGTGACCTACCTGGTGGAGAATCCCTTTGCTGTACTGTGCGATTTTCCGGAAAGCTACCTCCAGCTCCCCCGGGATGTGCTGGTAACCACCATGCAGAGCCACCAGCGCTATTTCCCCACCCAGGACGCATCGGGTGCTATCAGGTCTTATTTTGTTGCGGTGTCTAATAATGGAAACGCTCCCATAGATAATATCCGCAGCGGCAACGAAAAAGTGCTCAAGGCCAGGCTGGCCGATGCCAGCTTTTTTTACACCGAAGATCTCAAGTCTCCCTTAGACGAAAAAATAGAGCCCCTCAAAACCATCATTTTCCAGGAAGAGTTGGGGACCGTTTACGAAAA
>SKMY01000138.1 GCA_007120815.1 Syntrophomonadaceae bacterium
GTGACAGTACGGGTACCGATGTGCCAAAGGCCATACCCCCTATTTTTACATTGGGACAGGAAACATTCAGTTCCAATGCAATTATACCGGGAGCCGCTGACAGTTCTCTGGCCAGAATAACAAAATCTTCTTCCGTTTCCCCATTGATATTCACAATGACCGGGACGTTCTGGCGATTTAATCGAGGCAGCTCACGAGATAAAAAAAGGTCAAGTCCAGGGTTATGTAAACCGATGGCGTTTAGCATGCCTGCCGGGGTTTCAACCACCCGGGGAGGCAGATTGCCTTTTTTTGGCTTTCGTGTCAATCCTTTAACCACCAGGGCGCCCAGCATATTAAGATCCACTACCTGGGCGTACTCTTCCCCGAACCCAAAGGTACCTGATGCCGCCATAAATGGGTTTTTTAACACCAGGGGGCCCAGTCTAACCTTTAGTTTCTCCACGGAATTCCACCACCTTATCGGCATCAAATACGGGACCTTCTCGGCAAACCCGGAGGAAGTCCGTTTCCTTCTCCCGGTCTATTTCGACCACGCAGCCCTGGCAAGCACCCGTACCGCAAGCCATTCTTTCCTCCAGGGAAACCTGCATGGGAACGCCCCATCCTGCATTCAACCTTACCATTTCGCGAAGCATCGGTGCCGGACCGCAGGCGAATATTTCACCGGGCATATTCCCTTTCCTAATTTCGTTATGCAGCGCATCGGTAACCCGACCTTGATAGCCGACACTGCCGTCTTCCGTTGCTTCTATAAATTGAACAGAATCCGGAAGCCACATTTGCAGGGGAACCCGGTCCTGGGCCGAGGCCGTCCCATAGTAAAAGGTTAGGGGATGATTCTCCAGGGACAAATGTTGCGCCAGGAAAACCAGGGGAGCTACCCCAATTCCACCGGCTACCAGAACATAGGGAGGCATTCTGGGGAGAAAACCCGAGCCAAGAGGCCCCAGGCAGTCCAGTGATTGACCCTCCTGGACATTCTGCAGAAAACGCGTCCCTTCACCCACCGCCCGGACGAGAAGCCGGAAGGTTTCCTGTGCGGGGACTGTTCCGGCAATACTAAAGGGCCGGCGCAAGAGCGGATAAAGCCCTGGAGAAAGGCGGATGTGGACGAACTGCCCGGGCACGGCCTTTTCGGCAATATTTTTTTCTTTCAGGAAAAGGGTAAAGCAGTCTCGGGTTACTGCTTCTATTTTATGCACCCGTGCTTTTGTCAGGTACACCAGGCATTCACTCCTTTCAGTCCCGGGAAGTCTTCACTGAACCCTTTCACCCGGCCGTTTATCATTTTAATGTCGCCGTTAACCATGGTCATTACGGGAACGCCGCGGAGTTTCCAATCCTGGAAAGGTGTATTTTTGCCCCGGGAAAAAAAGGCCTTTTTGTTCACCACCCATTCTCTTTGTGGATCGATTACGACCAGGTCAGCTGGAGATCCAGGAGTTAGGGTTCCGCCGGGAATTTTTAAACGGCGGGCGGGATTAACAGACATGGCGAAAACAAGGGATCTTAGTTCCATCAACCCGGTTTCAACCAGGAAGGTATAAAGCAGTGAAAACGCCGTCTCCAGCCCAACTACGCCAAAAGGCGCGTCTTCCAGGCTTCCCGCTTTTTCATCGGGATGGTGAGGCGCGTGATCGGTTGCCACAATATCGACTAAACCACTGCAGAGGGCATTCACAAGAGCCTGGCGGTCGTCTTCCGAGCCCAGGGGCGGGTTCATCTTGGCATCAGCGGCATACGTTTCCACCGCTTTTTCTGTCAAAAGCAGGTGATGAGGGGTAACTTCAGCCGAGACATGCCGGCCCATTTCCCGGGCCCACTCCAGTAGTTCAATGCTTTCCCGGGTGCTGAGGTGGGCCAAGTGCAGGAACCCACCTGTATTGTTCTGTAATACGATATCCCGGGCTACCATGGAGGGCTCGGCGGCCTTGGAAACCATGGGAACTCCCAGGCGGGTTCCGACTTCACCATGATAAACAACCCCTCCTGCCGAAAGGGTTAAATCTTCACAGTGGGAAATAATCGGACAACCCCGTTCAAGAGCGCGTTCTAACGCTGCGGCCATCAAGCTGCTGTTCATCACGGGACGCCCGTCATCTGAAAAGGCAACGGCCCCGGCTTCGGCCATGGCATCCATGTGGGTCAGCGTTTCACCCTGCTGACCCAAGGTAACCGCTCCCACCGGGTAAACCTTTGCCAGGTTTACCTGCCGGGCTTTATTTATAATATACCGCATAAGTTCAGGACTATCCAGTGGAGGATATGTATTGGGCATACAAGCAACCGAGGTAAACCCTCCAGCCACTGCTGCCGCTGCCCCCGAGGCCAGGGTTTCTTTGTGCTCACCCCCCGGCTCTCTAAAATGAACATGTATATCCACCAACCCGGGCAGGACCAGGTGCTTTCCCAGGTCTATCACCGGAATATCGGAAATATCCGGTGCCTGGGAAGGTAAAATTGCTTCTACATGCCCTTTCCGGATAAAGATTTTTGCCTCTTTTTCCCAACCTGCTTCGGGATCACACAGGTGCCCCTTAATCAGTAAATCCACAAAAAACCCCTCCAGGCCCTGGCGTTTTTAGTCGCGGCGGCCTATAATGATTGAAACCGGGTGTCACCGGGAAACCAGATGCGTTTCAAGGCCTCGATGGCCAAAACATAAAGTGTTGCCGTGGAAAGATAGGTTTCAGATATTGAGTCAAACAGGATAACCGAGCGGGGAGGAAACTCCTCGTCTCCTTCCCAGAGGGCATATGCCAGAGGCAATCGAGGTAAAACCGGCACAATAACGCCCGCGTCACCCTGGTCAAAAGGTTCGCCGCCGTGAATCAGCCCGCGACTTAGAAATTCATCCTTTCGGCCGTTGTAATTCACAGCCAGGGGCTCAAGGGCTTCTTTTTGAAAGGGAAGCCAATGAAGTTGGCCGCCTCGGAGTTCTAAAAAAGACAACCAGTGGCCCCGGGCAGGAAGCCCGCTGGGCGTGGTTAAATATTGCAAGATGAGAATTTTTTCGTTATGAGATATTTCTTCAAAATCTTTGCTCTCCAAATTTGCCAGGGTTACATTTCCTTCAGGAAATGAAGCCTGGACGTCTATGTTGCAAAATTTTAATAAAAATCGACCCTTTTCATAAGTAGCGCCACTAAGCTCCGCCATCTTCCAGGGATCTACTGATGCAAAATTTTCTACGACTTTTTTATACGCATTTCGCGTGCACAAAAATAACCCCTCCGATCTTCATACGGTAACCCAATTATTAGTTCGTCAACCTAACACGTTCTTCCTACCATTTAAGCAGATTTTATGTTAAAATGTAAATAATTGCGCTTCCCGGAGGAATATGCTGATGAATCAGCCAAAGACATCTATCAAAGCAGTGGGTTTATTTTCCTTTGCATTTGTATGTCTATTCTACTTTTACATACATCCAGTATTCCCTTTTATATCGGGTGGACACGCCCATAAAAAAATAAGCTTGTCTTTGGGAGATATTTTCCTGGAAGAGCAGGCGCTAAAGGCGCATACAGACTCGTTCTGCTCAGAGTTGACCTATGAACCACTGCGTGAGCTGGATCCGCCCAGGCCGGCATTTATTGCCCCCAAAGTAGATGAAAACGGCGAACCCCGATGGGAACAAAACCTGGTGGACAAGCTTTATTTTCTGTCCTCTCCTATTTCCGGGGCAAAAATTACCACGCGGGATTCACAGCTTCCTGGAGCACCCCGCCCATACAGAAACGGTACCCACCAGGGCCTCGATTATTACGACGGTTTTTGCGGCGTGCGTATTCGCTTTGGCGATCCGGTCTACGCTGCCGGCGACGGGATCATTTACCGCATTGATCACGGATATACGGAGCCCGACCCTGTCGCACGCCGGAACATACTGGAGATTGCTCACAGCGGGCAAGATACGCCGGAAGACATTTTGGATAAACTGAGGGGCCGCCAGGTTTGGATCAAGCACAAATACGGGGCTGTAACACGCTATGCCCACCTACACGAAGTCGCTGAACACCTGAATGAAGGTGACCCGGTGGAATCAGGAGACTATATCGGGTCCGTGGGCAATTCAGGAACCAGCGACGGAGCCAGGGGTAACACCTTGAACCCCCACCTGCATTTTGAAATTTGGTTGGGTGATTTTTACCTGGGTCAGGGTCTGGCACCCGCAGACATACGCAAACTTTGGCAGAACGTGTTAGAGTAGCGTGAAAAAAGTACCGACCTTGTACGACCAAA
>SKMY01000199.1 GCA_007120815.1 Syntrophomonadaceae bacterium
AACGGGGCGTGCACCCATGGTAAAAATATCACGAATGATCCCGCCGACGCCCGTGGCTGCACCCTGGTACGGTTCGATAGCCGAAGGATGATTGTGGCTTTCCATTTTAAAGGCGACTGCAAGGCCATCCCCGATATCCACGATACCGGCATTTTCTCCGGGACCCAGGAGTATGTGGGACCCTTCAGATGGCAGGCACTGAAGAATCTTTTTTGAACATTTATAACCGCAGTGCTCGGACCACATCACGGAAAACATTCCTAGTTCAAGCTCATTGGGTTCACGCTCCATCAATTCCTGGATGATGTCATATTCTTCGTCGCTTAAGCCCAATTTTCGGTGCAGCGGCTCAATCATATGCTCTCACCCCAGTGTTCCAGTATCGATTGAAATAACAGCCGGCCGTCTTGGGATCCCAAGACGGCTTCCCCGGCCCTTTCAGGATGTGGCATCATTCCAAGCACGTTCCCCCGTTCATTGCAAATTCCTGCTATGTTGTCTGTAGATCCGTTGGGATTTGCCTGGGCGCCGGTTTCCCCTTCAGTGCTTACATAGCGAAAAACCACTTGATTATTTGATCTTAACTGGTCAAGGGTATTCTTGTCGCAAAAATAATTTCCATCACCGTGGGCAATGGGAATTTTTAGAACCCTTCCCGGGGGGATCTTAGCTGTAAAAGGCAGGTGAGGGTTTTCTATCCGGAGGTATGTCCAGCAGCAGCGGAACTGCAAGTGATCGTTACGGTAGAGCGCCCCTGGTAGCAATCCGCTTTCCACCAGTACCTGAAACCCGTTACAAATACCGAGAACCAGGCCTCCCTGACTTGCAAAGGATTTAACTTCGTCCATCACAGGAGAAAAGCTGGCAATGGCTCCCGGGCGCAGGTAATCTCCATAAGTAAACCCCCCGGGCAGAATCACACATTCCGCTCCCCGCAGGGTTTTCTCCTGGTGCCAGATATAATCCACGGGCTGTTTCATTACATCCCTGATCATGTGAAAAGCATCTAGATCACAGTTGGAACCGGGAAAAACAACGACTCCAAATTTCATAAAAAATCGGGCGCAACAACGGGCAGAGTGCCCCCTATAAACGCCCATCCCCCTCTCCTAATTTATCCGTTCAATGCGGCAAGAATAATCTTCAATCACCGGGTTGGTTAAAAGTCTTTCACACATTTCCTCAACCTGGCTTTTGGCTTCATCCTCTTTTTCCGCCTCGAGCACAAGTTCCAGGTATTTTCCTACCCGAACTTTTTCAACGTTTTTATACCCGAGAACATCCAGGGCCTTCTCTACCGCTGCACCTTGCGGATCCAAAACGCTTTTTTTTAACGTAACCTGAATCTCGGCTTTCCAGGCGGACAATCAGTTCACCTCCTGCATTCTGCGGAGCACTTCCTCGTACGCCTCTGTCACCTTCCCCATCTCCCGGCGGAAGCGGTCTTTGTCCAGTTTTTCGCCGGATTCAGCATCCCAAAAACGGCAGGTGTCGGGGGTCACTTCATCGCCCAGAATGATTTCGCCTTTATGGCGGCCAAATTCCAGTTTAAAATCAACAAGCACAATATTTTTGTTGAGCAAATAGGGCCTTAGCACATCATTTATTTCCAATGCCATTTGCTCAATGGTATCCATTTCTTCCGGCGTAGCCAGTTCCAACGCGTATATGTGGTAGCGATTTAGCATGGGGTCGTGGAGTTCGTCATTTTTCAGGTTGTGCTCCAGAACGGTCCGTTTAAGCGGTGTTCCTTCCTCCAGACCCATACGTTTGGAAAGGCTTCCTGCAACGATATTCCTTACGATGATTTCTACCGGAATAATATCCAGGGACTTAACCAACATGTCCCGCTCACTAAGGGTCTTTACGAAGTGGGTAGGGATATTTTCACGGTTCAGCAGTTCAAAAAAAAGGGAAGAGATTTTGTTATTTAAAATCCCCTTGTTTTCCAGGCTTTCTTTTTTTAAACCATCGAATGCAGTGGCTACATCCTTGAACTCAACAACCATAAGATCGGGATCATCGGTTTTAAAAATTTTCTTGGCTTTGCCTTCATACAGGAAGTCTCTTTTTTCCACTTTGCAATCTCCTTTCTATCGAATGATTTTTTTAAGTCCCAGGCGGCTATAGATGTGGGGAACATGCCGCAAGTTTCGCTTGTAATCAAAGCAGCCTTCCAGCTCTTGGGAATCCAGTTGAGTGGTTATCCAGGAATCACGATCCAACAGCTGTTTAAAGGGAGTACCGGTTTCCCAAGCTTCCATGGCATGTTTTTGAACACGATCGTAAGCATCTTCCCTGGAAATGCCTTTTTCCACCAGGGCAAGCAGAACATTTTGAGAATAGACCAGCCCCAGGGTCTTGTCCAGGTTGGCCTTCATTCTTTCAGGATAAATGTGCAGATGGGATATAATGCGAATCATCTGGTGAATCATGTAGTCCAACAAAATAGTAGCGTCGGGAAATATGACCCGCTCTGCAGAGGAATGGGAAATGTCACGCTCGTGCCAAAGAGGAATATTCTCCAGGGCGACCTGGGCGTGGGCGCGTACCAGGCGGGCCAGCCCGCTGATCTGCTCACTCGAAACGGGGTTGCGCTTGTGAGGCATGGCAGATGAGCCTTTCTGGCCCTCATAAAAGGGTTCTTCAACTTCACGGACTTCAGTTTTCTGCAAACTCCGGATCTCCACTGCAAATTTATCCAGGGAAGAAGCCAGTATGGCCAGGGAAGAGATGAGCTCTGCGTGGTTATCGCGCTGCAAAATTTGGGTTGAAATCGGGGCCGGCTTTAACCCAAGACGCCGGCAGACCATTTCTTCCACTTCCGGGTCAAGCTGCGCATAGGTCCCCACTGCGCCGGAAATTTTTCCGTAGGAAACGGCTTCCCGGGCTTTTTCCAGACGGGAACGGCCGCGGTTTATTTCATCCCACCAGAGGGCAAATTTCAAGCCCAGGGTGATGGGTTCAGCATGCACCCCGTGGGTTCTTCCGATCATTACGGTATCCTGGTGCTGGAGCGCCTGCTTTTCCAGCGCGCAGGAAAGGGTTTCCAAGCCCTTTTCGATTAACCGGGTGGCCTCTGTCAAGAGCAGGGAAAGGGCCGTATCCACCACATCGTATGAGGTTAATCCGTAATGAAAGTATCGGGATTCTTCACCCAGGCTTTCCGCTACACAGCGGGTGAAGGCGACGACATCATGCCGGGTGGTCTTTTCAATTTCCAATATCCGGTCCACTGTAAATGCCGCTTTTTGTTCAATTTTGAGGACTGCTTCTCGAGGAATCATCCCTTTTTCAGCCAGCACCTGGCAAACGGCCACCTCCAGGTCCAAAAATTTACGGTAGCGGTTTTCCAGTGTCCAGATCCGTCCCATTTCAGGCCGGGTATATCTTTCAATCAAAGGATAACACCTCTTATATAATTGTTTTTTTCTCCTCCAGATACCGCTTGTAGCCCAGCGCCTGGAGCCGCTCGTTTTTTTCTTCCACCTGGCGGGAAAGGCTCTCTTTGTACGCCGCCATCTTCTCCCTGAGCTGTGGGTCCTTAACACCCAAGATCTGGGCCGCCAAAACCCCCGCATTAAAGGCGCCGTCAATGGCTACAGTGGCTACAGGTACACCCCGGGGCATTTGTACCGATGCATAAAGCGCATCCAGACCGTTTAATGCGGAACCGCTCAATGGAACAGCAATAACAGGAAGGGGCGTGTGGGAAGCTAAAACGCCGGCCAGGTGAGCTGCACTACCTGCCCCTGCCACGATAACCTCAAATCCCCGGGCCGCTGCATTTTTAGCAATTTCAGCTGTTTTTTCAGGAACCCGGTGAGCCGAAGAGACTAACACCTCGTAGTCGATATCAAATTTCTCCAGGGCCTCCAAGCAGGCTGCCATAACCGGCAAATCAGAGTCACTGCCCATTAATACACATACCTTTGCCACGAATCATTCAACCTCCTAAAAGTGGATTTATAACATTTGTTTTTACTACCCGGTCTACTACCTGATTGCCATCGGGAAGCACAGGGACGGTTCTGTCGCTTTCCCTAAAAGTCGGTCCTCCGCTTCGCTGCGGAAGCGCCAGAACCGTCCCCGGTGCTTCCCCTCCGGTGCTTCCCCTCCGGTGCTTCCCCTCCGGTGCTTCCCCTCCGGTGCTTCCC
>SKMY01000151.1 GCA_007120815.1 Syntrophomonadaceae bacterium
GGGCGTCAAAGGAAAGCAGCTGGAGCTCATACCGGGAAGCGGAACGTCATGACCAATTAAAAGTATTGCCGCAAAGATTAACCTTAATGTAAAAATGTTTATTACAATACTAACCATCACCCTTTATAGGAGGTTTTAAAATGTCCAAACGCGTAATAATTAACCTCTTTCTTGTTTTGTTCCTGACAATCATGGTATTAATGGCCGTTGGGTGCGGCCAGGAAGCACCGGTATCCCAACCAGGCTCTCCCGGTGATAAAAGTCCGAGCCCGGATGAAACAGGAATGGAAAAAGCAATTACTGTAGGAGAGGCCCAGTTTCCAACCAACATGGACGCCGCCCTGGGCTGGAACGGCTGGTACACGGTCAAATACGGCATCGGAGAAACCCTGGTTCGGCTTACAACGGACATGGAACTGGAACCCTGGCTGGCAGAAACCTGGACCCAGGATGATGATTTTACCTGGCGTTTACAGATCAGGGAAGGCGTTTATTTTACCAATGGAGAAGAATTGACTGCTGAGAAAGTGAAAGCATCCCTGGACCGGGCACTGGAACTCAATACCCGTGCGCCTTCCCTGCTGGATATTCAGCAAATTGAGGCACAGGGCAGCGAGTTGATCATTACCACCAACAACCCCAATCCGGCTTTGGTTTCCAATTTAACAGACCCGCTTACAGCCATTGTGGACGCTGATGCTGCCCGGGAAATGGGAGATGACTTTGCTATGGAACCGGTCATGACCGGCCCCTTTATATTAACAAGCTTTGTACCTGATGAAGAGGTTATCGTAGAGAAAAACCCTGATTACTGGGGAGTGGAAGCAGGCCTGGACAGGGCGATATTTAGGCTCATACCCGATGCCGGAACCCGTCTCATGGCTTTACAGGCGGGGGAGGTCCAGATGGCAGTCGGGCTTCCGGAAGAAGCCCACGACGTCTTAGCCCGTGAAGGGAATCACCAGATCATGAGCCAGTCCACGGCACGCTCGCACATCCTTATTTTTAACTTGCAGAAGCCGGTGTTTTCGGATAAAGCTGTCAGGCTGGCCGTGAACAAGGCCATTAACCGCGATGACCTGGCAGATAAACTCATGAAAGGACAGGGCGTTAGTGCCCGTGGGCCTTTTCCTCTGGTGCTGCCCTTCGGAGGCGATCAACTGGAAGCCTACCCGTATGACCCTGAAAAAGCAGCCGGTATTCTGGACGATGCCGGATGGAAGCCGGGATCTAACGGTATTCGGCAGAAAGGCGGTCAAAAGCTGGAGTTTACCATTGTTACTTATGCGGCCCGCCCGGAGCTTCCTATCATTGGTGAAACCATCCAATCACAATTGAAGAAGGTAGGGATAGATGTCCAGGTCAGCATCGTGGATGGAATAACCGACTATTTAAAAAGTGGAGACTTTGATGCAAGCATATACAGTATAAATACCGCTATCACGGGTGACCCACAGTATTTTCTGGAAATCTTCTTTCGTACAGGGGCTGATTCCAATTTCGGAGGATACAGCAACCCCCAGATGGATGAGCTGATTAATCGCTTGACGGCTAAATTCGAAATGCCGGAACGTTATGAAGTGGCCCGTGAAGCGCAACAGATGATTCTGAATGATGCGGCCTTTGCTTTTTTGGTCTATCCAAAATACAGTGTAGCTGTTCACAATAATATCAAAGGATTTGAGATCTACCCATCGGAATTTTATTTTCTTTTTCCCAGAATGACCTTGGAATAGATAATTATTTCTTCGCACTTTGATATAAATAAGAGAAGGACTGTTGATACAGTGAAACAAAAAAACGAAGCATGTACCAAAAAACAATATTTGCTGGAAGTAAAAGATTTGCGTGTGGCTTTTCCCACGGAAAAGGGAAGTTTAATGGCTGTAAACGGAGTGGACCTGACCCTGGAAAAGGGAGAGGTTTTGGGCCTGGTGGGGGAAAGCGCTTGCGGGAAAAGCATGACAGCCCTTTCCATACTTCGCTTACTTCCCCCAGGAGGAAAAATAACCGGGGGAGAAGTGAACCTGGAAGGCGAGAACCTCCTGCATCTTTCCCGGGAAAAAATGCGCCGTTTAAGGGGGCGAAAGATCTCCATGATTTTTCAAGATCCCCACATGGCGCTGAATCCCGTCCGCACCGTGGGCAGTCAGTTTACGGAAACCCTGCGGGAGCGCCTGGATCTGCCCCGGGAAAAAGCCCGCCGCCGGGCAGCCGAGATGCTGTTTGCCATGGAGCTGGCTGACCCGGAAAAAGTTATGAAGCGCTATCCTTTCCAGCTTAGCGGGGGTATGAGGCAGCGGGTGATGATCGCCATGACTCTGGCCCTGGACCCGGACATTCTCATTGCAGATGAGCCCACTACCGCCCTGGATGTCACTGTCCAGGCCCAAATCCTATCGGAAATGGAGAAGCTGAAAAATAACCTCGATACGGGCATTCTGCTCATATCTCATAACATGGGAGTTATCGCTCAGCTCTCGGATCGGGTGGCTGTCATGTATGCCGGATCGATAGTAGAGGAGGGCCCGGCTTCCCTGATATTTTCTAGTCCGGCACATCCTTACACGCAAGCTCTGCTTCACTCTATTCCCAACATAAACCGCAACGGTCAGCAGCTGCGTTCCATCAAGGGCCAGCCGCCGGCACTAAACGCAATACCACAGGGCTGCTCCTTTGCACCCCGTTGTGATGCGGCCGGAGAGCTCTGCTACACTAAACGACCTCCCCGGGTGAAGCTGGGGGAAGGCCGCCGGCTGGCCTGTTTCTTCCCCTTGACCACCGCTGGAGTACACCAGGGCGATTTGCTCAAGGCAGAGGTGATGAGTTAACTTGGACGGTCTCTTACAGGGTTCTTCCCGGCAGGATAAACCAACGTTAATGGAAACGTGCCATCTGGTTAAGCACTATACCGGGAATCGCCTTTTTTCTGTAAAAAAAGAAATCGTCCGGGCTGTAGATGGGGTTTCCATCAAAATATTGGAAGGGGAAACCCTGGGCCTGGTTGGCGAGAGCGGGTGCGGGAAAAGCACCCTGGCCCGGTTGATTCTGCGCCTGGAAGCCCCAACAGCCGGCGATATCTATTTTGAAGGTGAGGCGGTGACCCGCTGGACAGGAGAAGAACTTCGTCTCTGGCGGCGGAAGATTCAGGTTATTTTCCAGGACTCCTACGCCTCACTAAACCCCCGCATGAAGGTGGGCCGGATAGTGGGGGAAACACTTTATAATTTTGAAAAAGAAAGTGCTCGGGAACGGGAACACAAAGTGGATCGGCTTTTATATATTGTGGGCTTAGAGCCGCAGCATCGTCACCGTTACCCTCATGAGTTAAGCGGGGGACAGAGGCAGCGCATAGCCATTGCCCGGGCCCTGGCTTTAAATCCCCAAATTATCGTATGTGATGAATCCGTGGCCAGCCTGGATGTTTCCATCCAGGCGCAAGTTTTGAACCTGCTGAAAGAGCTTCGGGACCAATTCGGCCTGTCCTACCTGTTTATCTCTCACGACCTGGCAACGGTAAAATATATCAGCCACCGGGTTGCGGTGATGTACCTGGGCAAAATTGTAGAAATCGTTGAAAGCCAAACATTAAAAGAGGAAGCCATGCACCCTTACACCCGGACCCTGCTGGCAGCGGTGCCTTTGCCGGAGCCCGGCCAAAAAATAATTGGCCGGAGCATGATCAAAGGGGAACCCCCCAACCCTGTCAACCCTCCCCCGGGATGCCGATTCCATCCCCGATGCCCACAAGCTAAACCCATATGCCGGGAAGAGGAACCTGCTTTAAAAGAGAAGAAAAAAGGCCACCCTGTGGCCTGCCACCTGGTGTAAAACCGCCATAAATTGAGCACATTTTGGCTTCAAAGCCCTGGCTGACGAAAACCGACTTAAAATTATCATGCTTCTTTTGCGCTAGAATTTTTGCGTGGGCGCCCTGGCGGGCAACCTGGGTATTACCAAAGCAGCCGTATCCCAGCAGTTGCAGATATTGCGCAAGGCCGGGCTGGTTAAAGGGGAAAAACGCGGGTATTGGACCCATTACACCGTGGAGCGCGAATCCTTGAACAAGCTGGCAGAAGAGTTAATTGAACTGGGAAAAGGCCAGGAAATCCATCGTTACGGATGTCAAAGACA
>SKMY01000094.1 GCA_007120815.1 Syntrophomonadaceae bacterium
AAAAGGGCCAACCGGCAGGGGTCATCTACTGGGAGTTCCAAAACACGCGAAACGGCAGGTGGTATTACTGCAGTGACAGCGCTTTGCGCTGGATTGACGGGCGCATGGTGCGGGTAGAAATTGCCCTGGATATTACCGACCGCAAGCGTGCCGAGGAAAAACTGGCTGACTATATCCTGGAGCTGGAACACCTCAACCGCCAGCTGGGTGAAGAGATGAATAAGGCCCGGCAGGTCCATGAGCGGACCCTGCCCAGCAACCTGCCTGTTATCGAGCCCGTGTCCTTCGCTGTCCACTACCAGCCGGCCCAAAAGCTCGGCGGTGATTTCTACGATCTGCTCCTGAAAGACCATAAGCTCATCTTCTACCTTTCCGATGTTTCCGGCCAAGGCCTGGATGGGGCCATCCTCAGCGTTTTCGTCAAGCAGACCGTAAAAAGCTACATATCCTTTCATTCGGGCGAAGACGTTAACCCTGTTAGCATTCTGCATTACCTGGCTGAACAGTTCCGCCAGGAAAATTACCCGGAAGAATATTTTATCTGCATCTTTTTGGGCATCCTGAATTTAGACACCTTGGAGCTCACGTACACTGGCGCCGGTTTCCAGGATACCCCCCTGGTAAAGAAAAATAACGGCCAACGGCTCAAGCTGTCCAGCCGGGGCCTGTTTATTACCTCCTACCTGCCCGACAGCATGCTGAACCTCCATGAGGACAGGATTGTTCTTGAACCCGGATCCACCGTTTTTTTTAACACCGACGGCCTGACGGAACAGGGGAACAATGAAGCGTACTACATGGAAAGGCTTCCGGGGACCTTCTACGATAACGCCCACCGGTCCCCGCATTTAATCGCCCAGGCTGTCTGCGAAGATTTCCGCCAGTTCACGGGCGGCACCCTGCAGGGCGATGACGACATTACCTTCCTGGTCCTGCAGGTGAAACCCGACGAAAAGATGTGAACGTGATGCGAAAAACCCTGGCCGTGCTCCTGGTGCTCCTGGGACTGGGGATTGCCCTTTACCCCTGGGGCCAAAGCCTCTACCGGGACTACCGGATCGCAAAGCACCTGGTGGAATTTGAAGAAAACCAGGACCTGGCCCTGCCCCTTAGCATGGATGAGCCGGAAGAACCCTTGGAGTCCAGGGAAGAAGCGGAAGGCCCCTCCCCGGAACCTGTTCCCGTTGCCGTGCTGGAGATTCCCCGCATTGATCTAAAGCTGCCGGTTTTGCCCGGCGCCACCGAATCCAACCTGCGCTACGGGGCCGCTTTGCTGGAGGAAGCGGCCCGGATTGGAGAGCCGGGCAATGCTGTGATCACCGCCCACCGGGCCCACACGTACGGAAGGCTGTTCAACCGGCTGGATGAGCTGGAGCCAGGCGACGAGCTTTCCCTGGTCACCCCGGGCAACCGCTATGATTACCGCGTCGTTGAAGCCGCCGTGGTGGAGGCCAAGGACACCGCATACCTGGCCGGTCACCCGGAAGAACCGCTGCTGACCCTGATCACCTGCCACCCTCTCTACGTGCCCAACCCGCCCTACCGGCTGGTGGTGCAGGCCCGCCTGGTGGAACAGTAAAGTCCCACAGGAACTTGGCCCCGGCTTTTTGTTCATTAAAATATAAAATATTCATGATAAACATATTTACGGATTGATTATTCTTATGATATAATAATACCTATCATGGAAGCGACGGCAAGTCGCAGGGAAAGGAATGATTCTATTGAAAATTGACATTGACAAAAGCAGGGTTACGCTTTCTCCGGAAAATGCTGAGGAAAAAGCAAAACTGGAAGCCATCTGGCAGGTGCTGGTAGACTGTGTAGGGGACAGCAGGAAGCTGGTTCCCATTGGAGAATACACCCCGCTGAAAGGTGATGCCGGTGCATCTTTTCATATCGAAGGCCTGGGTCCCCAGGACAGTTCTTATGTAGAAATTAAGGTGGACCAGGAATCTGAAGTATACTGCAGGATATGTAACAAGGTTGTTGTTTTGGCCGCCGGAGGCGTCATCCCCCTCTGCTGCGGAAAAATGATGGAAATCGTTGACTGATATTAAATTGCAGTAAGTTATGATGCCAGGGGCTTTCAGGAGTCCGCCTGAAAGCCCCTGGCACATTAGTAATGGCTGCAGCCCCGCTTCTCTCATCCTATGCCAGGCCTGAGCCCAGTCCTGCTCACTGCCCGTGCTTCCCAATGTATGTACAATCAGGCAGTGGGTTAAGCAGTACCCTGCCTTGCAAAATATCATAGACAGGGCTAAGCAATAACTTAAGAAAAAATTTTTTTTTGCCGGCAGGATTTTTTAGCAGAAGGGTGAATAGTTATATATGACATTATCAGAATATTTAAAATAATTGTCGGTTCTTGCAGGTATTCTACTGCTATATTGATGTCAGATGATCAATGTCGGTACATAATTTTGTCGTTTAATCGACCCAGGAGAGTGATTATTTTGTTTACCGACAAACAGGAAGGGAGAAGCAAGGGAGCGAAGCTGGAGATCTTCACCCTGGGCCGCTTTCAGGTTCGTCTCTGTGGGCAAATACTCTTTAACGAAGCCGGGCGCTTCCAGAAAATCGGTGAGCTGTTCATGTATTTAATTACTCACCGGGGCAAGTCCGCTGCGCCGGAAGCCATTCTGGAATCCCTGTGGCCCGATCAGGAATATCACAACCCCAAGAATGCCATCAAGATCTTGATCCACCGCTTAAAGCAAAAGCTGGAAACCAACGGCATACCCGATGCCAGGTCTTCTATCAGCTGCCTGTACGGTTGCTACGGCTGGAACAGCAGCATTCCGTACTGGTTGGATGCGGTCGAATTCGAGTCCCTCTGCCAGGAAGCCCGGTCCCTGGCAAAA
This sequence comes from Syntrophomonadaceae bacterium, assembly GCA_007120815.1. The sequence goes on from SKMY01000094.1 coordinate 2,865, forward strand.
ACAGATCCCCTGCAGGCGGCAGAGAAATACCGGGAGGCCCTGGCCCTGTACCGGGGGGACTACCTTCCCGAGTGCCGGTACAGCGACTGGGTGCTGCCGGCACGCCACTATTACAAGCGCCTTTACATCAGCTGCATGACGGAGCTTCTGGCTCTCCAGAAAGAGCACGGCCTCTATAACCAGATGCTGGAGGACTGTGAAAAGGCTTTGTTTATTGAGCGTTTCGATGAAAACCTCCACCTGCGCTTCATCGAGGCCCTGCTGGAGGAGGGCAAAGTCTCCCAGGCCCGTGCCCACTACGAGTACGTTACCTCAATCGTCTACCAGGAACTGGGCGTCAAACCCTCTCCATCCTTGCGGGGTATCTACCGCGCCTTAAAAGTTCAAAACGAAACCCCTGAACTGCAGGACCTGTTAGCAGAGCAAGACAGCAACCGCGGAGCCCTGCTCTGTGACTCGGAAACCTTCCGGTTTGTCTGCAGGATGGAAAGGCGCAGGGCCGGTAGAGAAGAAGCCCCCGTGCAGCTGGGGGTGCTCTCTTTCACCGGGACGGACTTTCTGCCTCCACCGCCCGCCCAGCTCCAGGCGTCCATGGAGCGGCTGAAACACATCCTCCAGGCCAGCCTCCGCAGCGGGGATGTGATTTCCTCCTGGAGCGAAAGCCAATTCACCGTCCTACTTCCTAAACTAAACCTCCAGCAGGCAGAAAGCGTCCTGCAGCGCGTCAGCAAGCAGTTTAACAAAGTCGGCTCCTTAGAACGCATCATGCTGCGGTGCAGCGCCCACCCCTTTTTGCCCCTTGGATATGTCTAGACCTTCAGGTCCACCAGAACGCAAAACCGCAGGCGCTACGCTGCGGTTTTTCTTTTTTATCCCTCTTTTTTAACCCATCCAGAAACCTGTAACCCAAAAAAAACCATTTTGAAACCGAAATGAAACCCGGCTAAAACCGGCTGGAAACCGCTGTATGCTATAGTAATTTAAGAATAATTTAACACCAAGAGGGTTGAATAATGCTTCTTGCCAGAAAACCCCGGTATCAAGGGAGCAGGGCCAAAGATTACTTTGTTACCATAACGGCGCGCCAGGACGCAAACCTCCAGGGCATCGTGACGCACCGTTTGTCCCAACATTCACAAACATTCCGCAGTTTTCTGGAGTTAATCACGCTGCTCCATGACAAGATGGAGGAGCTGGGGCCATCTGTTTCAGGGGTTGAGATGCGCACCTGGCCCAAAACCGAGTTAAAACAA
>SKMY01000097.1 GCA_007120815.1 Syntrophomonadaceae bacterium
CAAAGAAAAAATGGGATTAAACCCGACATGCCTGCCAGGTCTGCCCGGGCCGAAGATATTATCCGGACGGCCGCAGCAAAGGGGCAGCGTCATCTGGATGAGTACGCCTCAAAACAAGTGCTGGCCTTATACGGTATCCCAACCGTTGAAGAAATATTGACCAACAGCGCAGCAGAAGCCGTGGATGCAGCAGAGCAAATCGGACTGCCTGTCGCTTTAAAAGGGTGTTCTCCCCATGTCCTGCATAAAACGGAGAAAGGCCTGGTTTTCCTAAACCTGACAAGCGCCGACCAGGTTCAGGAGGCGGCCGACAAGATCACTCTTTCCAGCGGGGAAAAAATCCCGCTTCTCGTGTCCAAAATGGTAAAGGGAGACCGGGAGTTGATAGCCGGGATGACTCGCTTCCCCGGTTTTGGGCCCTGTGTCCTTTTCGGGATCGGCGGCATTTTCACCGAAGTGCTGAAAGAAATAACCTTCCGTTCGGCCCCTTTGAGCCTGGAAGAAGCGGAAGAAATGCTGTACGATACGAAGGCCGGGAATCTGCTGAAAGGGTTCCGGGGAATGCCGCCTGTGGACCAAAACGCGCTTCTAGAAATACTCCAAAGGTTGAGTTTTATCGGTATTCTCCATCCTGAAATCGCTGAAATTGATATTAATCCGCTCATCCTTGGTGGTTCAAAGCCCGTAGCGGTTGATGCATTAATGGTGCTATAAGCGAATCTAGACTCCGTCTCGGAGAAACGTCTTCCACACATGTCTTTACAGTTGACTTGACAGCTTACGGGTGGGATAATAATCGTATCTATCCCACTGAAAGGGCGTATCAAAAACAGATGCCTTCAACGAAGCAGCCCGGAGAAGGATACGATGTAGTTGTTGTGGGCAGCGGCATAGCCGGTATGCTGGCCGCCGTTAAAATAGCCGCCTTTGCCCGGGTTTGTATCCTGGCGAAAGATGAACTTTGCAGCACTAACACGTGGCTGGCCCAAGGAGGCATCGCTGCAGCTCTGGAAGTCGGCGACAGCCCGCAGCGACACGCCGAAGACACTCTGGCGGCAGGCGCCGGGATCTGCCGAAGGGAAGCGGTAAGCATTCTAACGGAAGAAGGACCCGCCCGGATAAACGACCTGTTAGCCATGGGCATGCCTTTTGACCGGAAAGAAGGCAACCTGGACCTGGGCCGGGAAGGGGCTCACAGCAAAAGAAGAATCGTGCATGCCGGTGGTGATTGTACGGGGCGCCTGCTATCTGAAACGTTGATCAACCAGCTCTATTTACAAGATAATATTACGACCTTCGAGCATTCCTATGTGAGCCGCCTGATTGCCCGGGATAACTGTGTTCATGGGTTGGAACTGCTGGGCGGAGAAAGGATCCCCGCCAGGGCAGTTATCCTGGCCACAGGCGGCTGTTGTGGAGTCTATTTCAGGACAACTAACAATCCTTCCGCCACTGGAGACGGGATCGCCATGGCTTTCCGGGCGGGCGCTGAAATTGCTGACATGGAATTCATTCAATTCCACCCCACGGTTTTCCACGGTGACAACGGCCTGGAGCCCTTCCTGATCTCTGAAGCAGTCCGCGGGGAGGGGGCTTTGCTGCGAGACATCCACGGCAGGCGTTTTATGAGCGATTATTCTGACATGGCGGAACTGGGGCCGCGGGATATCGTATCCCGGGCCATTAAAAGCCAGATGGACAGCACCGGGGTCGATTTCGTATACCTGGATATAACCCACCGGGGGGAAGCATTTATCAAGCAACGCTTTCCAACCATTTACCAGATGACGTTAAAACACGGGTACGACATGTCTAAAGATTGGCTCCCCGTTTCTCCTGCCGCTCATTACTCCATGGGTGGTATCAAAACGGGTCTTTTTGGTGAAACGACCATCCAGGGGCTTTACGCCTGTGGAGAAGTGTCCTGCAACGGATCCCACGGTGCTAACCGGTTGGCCAGCAACTCGTTGTTGGAAGGCCTTGTTTTTTCCGAACGGACGGCCAGGCATCTTGAACATCATCTATCAGCGCCGGTTAAACATCTTACATGGGACCAACCCTTAGATCGGTGTAATAAGCCCGTTATTTTAAGCGTTGAAGAGGAAAAGGACTTATCAAGAAAACTTGGGTTGCTTATGCTGAACAAAGCGGGTATCACGCGAGACAAAGAGGGTCTTGAAAGCGCAATACAAGATATTCAACGCTATTTTCCACCAGACACTTGGGTCCCCCGGACCCGTTCAGGGTGGGAGTTAAAAAACAAGCTCCTGGTCGCTCAGCTTATCGTAAACAGTGCCCTTGTGAGAACGGAAAGTCGAGGCAGTCACTTCCGCTCAGACTATTCCAAGCCTGATCCATCCTGGCTTTGTTCCATCGTTCAAAGGAAGGACGGGACCGGTGATAACGATGCCTTAATCCGCGTGAGCAAGGTCCGGCACACAGATAAAAACCCTGGCGCCCTTTAACAGGACCAGGGTTTTTTTGCGCCGAAAAAGTCTTATTGATTCGCATTGATGTATTTTTGTATTCCCTGGGCTATAGCCAGGGCCGCCCGATTTTGAAAGTCTTCCTGGGCCAGAAGTTTCTCCTCCTGGGAGTTGGACAGGAAAGCAACCTCCACCAGGACAGCAGGCGTATGGGCATTTCGCAGCACAGAAAAATTCGCCTGCCTGATTCCTTTATCCGGACGCTTTAACAGGGACAACATTTCACTCTGCACATAACTGGCCAGTACTTTTGAAGTGGAAATGAGCACTTCGCCGCCAACACTCCCGTTTCCCGGGTAAAACGTCATGGTCCCCGCCGTATCCCGATTAGGATGGGCATTGGCGTGAACGCTTACAAATATGCCGCCGGATTGATTGGCAACCCCGGAACGTTCCTCCAGGGTCAAGCCGGTATCCTCTTCCCGGGTGAAAATAACCGAATAACCTTCTTTCAGCAGAATCTCACCCAGTTTTTGCGATATAGCGGTTACCACATCCTGCTCTATCACTCCTGTAGGGCCAATGGCGCCGGGATCCGTACTGCCCCAGCCGTTCCTTGTTCCGTGTCCCGGGTCGATGACAACCGTTTTATTTAAGGGGAAAACGGTTTGAAGAACGATTTCCACCGTTCGGCCGTCATTTTTTTGTGTTATCGAGTGAACGGCGGCGCCTTTCAGATCTGCAACCACCCGTACCGTTGCCTCTTCAAATTGGGCTGTCCTAACCCGTGTTAGCGGGTAGGCGTCCGCTTGTATGGGGGCAATATCCTTACCTGTATCACCTGCAAGCAGCCCGTTAAAATCAAAAGCCAACCGTGAAGGATTCGCAAGGCTCATCACGCTTGGGATATTCAAGGGACTGTCGGCGGTGATTTGAATGGCAACCCCTCTATCCGCTTGATACACGTCAATATTCGTGATCACGGGAAGACTGTTGGGATGATTCTCCTCGTTATCTTCTCCATAGGATGCACGTGGAAGGGGGCTGTTACTCCAGTGCCCAATTAGGGAACCGATGGTGTTACCGGCAGGAACAAAGTTGCTGTCTCTTCCAATGGGTTCATAGCGTGTTGCCACCAGCCAATCGGCAATCCATCCTGTTTGTCCATTGCTCAGGCGCACTTGATACCAGCGGTCCCGTTCACCGATCACGTCTAACCAGTCCCCGAAAGCAACCCGTTCGATAATTGGGGCGCTCGTACAGGATGATGAACGAATATTGACCGATTCTTTCATCACCAGGGCCGACCTGGCGCTGGAATAATCGAACATGTTCCATGGAAGAGCAGGTGCGGGTAAAGCCCTTCTTTCCTCTTCTTCAGGTTTCTTTTCGCCGGGGGTGGGATCATCCTTTAGCTCGACCAGCCATCCAGCAATCCATCCAACTTGTCCACCGACTTCAGCAGGCAACCTCACCTGGTACCAATCCCCCGTCTGCCCCACCAGAGGGAGCATATCACCCCTGGTTACCTGGCAGATAACCGGTTGATAATGGGTGCCCGGCCCCGGGCGGATATTTACGGTATTCCCGGTCACATAAACAAACCCACTTTGTTGAACATCCGGGCCAATCATCTTTGTCAGTGAAACGGTCCGGGTTTCTGCAATCCATTCCACATCC
>SKMY01000178.1 GCA_007120815.1 Syntrophomonadaceae bacterium
CACATCGGCAGCGGCAGCGGAGGCAGCTTTACGTGGACAGTACCGGATATTTCCACGGACCGGGCCAGAATTAAAGTAACCGGCCAGATACAATACTTTACTCACTTCCATCAGCCATATACTGTGGAAGATGCCAGCGACGCCGACTTTTCCATCGGGCGGCTCCCCGCTGCTCCGACCGACCTGAAGGCGGCTGCCCTCTCCGATTCGGAGATCCGGCTCACCTGGACGGACAATGCGGACAATGAAACCGGTTTTGCTATTGAACGGAATCAGCACGAGATCGCCACAGTGGGTGCAGACGTGGAAAGCGCCGTGCAAAGCGGCCTTCCTGCTTCCACCCTTTATTCCTACAGGGTAAGGGCTTTCAACGCTTTTGGGTATTCAGAGTATTCCAACACGGTAAGGGTATCGACGCTGCCAAAACAACCAATCTTGTTGCCCCCTGCTGCACCGAGCAACCTTAAAGCAGTTGTCCTTTCCGATTCCGAAATCCTGCTCACCTGGACAGACAATGCGGATAATGAAACCGCCTTTTGGCTGGAAAGGGTTAAAGAAACAGAACCCGGTGTTGGCGTGCACCCCATAGATTTTAAACACTGGGTCCTTTTAGGAGAAGATATAGAGACTTTCACCGACTCAGGACTTGATGCCAGATCCACCTATACGTACAAGGTAAGGGCTTTTAATGATGCAGGATACTCGGACTATTCAAACGAAGCCAGAGCCACCACTTTCCCTCCCGACTTTGTTTCGCCTGTGCCAACTCCCACTGTACCCAAAATCGTTATGCGCCTGGGCATCGGCAGCACTAAATATTACGTGGATGACTTGCCGGAAATAATGGACACCGCGCCGGTTATTCTGGAGGGCCGGACCCTGCTGCCCATTCGGTACGTGGCCGAGCCGTTGGGCGCTGTGGTCAGATGGGACCCTGGCGAGCAAAAGGCGACTGTATTGCTGAAGATGCGTCAAGGCTCAGGTGCTTTAGATGATCTTCCTCCGGTAGAAGAGGAAGAACTTGAACAGGCAAGGGTGGTGGAGTTGTGGATCGGCCAGAACCGGGCCCGGGTCAATGGAGTTTACCAGTCCATCGATCCGGCCAACCACAACGTGACGCCCCTTATCGTACCGCCAGGGAGAACAATGCTGCCCTTGCGGTTTATCGCAGAAGCCCTGGGCTGCCAGGTGGATTGGAACGGGGTCACGCAGGAAGTGACCGTTACCTACACGGCTCCTTAGCTGCCATACTGTTATAAAATTGAAAATGACTTAAAAGTTGATATTCAGCCTGTTCACTTGTTACGCATACATCGGGAAGCGGGGACCGTTCTGCCGCTTTCCCATTTTTCTAGATTTGGGGACACACCTTGGATGGGGACATTCCTCTGCAAGAGGTGTGTCCCTTTACCATGAACCGTCCCCTGCTTCACGACGATGCATGTGTAATAAGAATAAGAAAGAAAAGAATATGTTTTGAAATTTTTTTAAATAATATTTGAAAAAAACGGATTAGATGAGTATAATATAAGGAATTAATCACGTTCTTTTCAGCGCGCTCAGGCTGCGAAAAGGGGTGGGTGGCCTTGCCTTCATGTATATTTGACCACGGTTAACCTCGTGGTTTTGTTATTACCTGGAATAGAAGGAGATAACACGTTTTGCTTAAAATAGTTTTTGTTTTAAGCGTCCCGGCCTTGAAGGGTCCTTTAGGGTGTGTGTCATGAAGACGAAAACAAACGCTTTTTCTCCGGCCAAGGTTTTGGTCAGGGGATTCCTGGTCGTCATTTTTATTGGCTCCATTTTGTTAGCTCAACCGGCTGCCGTTTATCAAGGCCGGCTGGCTTACCTGGATGCATTGTTCACCGCGACTTCAGCGGTCTGCGTGACCGGCCTGGTTGTAGTGGACACCGGAACAACCTTTACCCTGTTCGGCCAACTGGTGATCATGATCTTAATTTTGATCGGTTCGCTGGGTTTTATGACCATGGCAACGCTGATTTTTATCTTCCTGGGACGTAAAATTACCCTGCGTGACCGCTTGCTGATCCGGGAGGCCATGAACACCGACACGACCCAGGGCCTGGTATTGCTCACGCTTTCTGTCTTCAAGCTGGCTTTATTAATGCAGTTGATTGGTACCCTGCTGCTCAGCATACGTTTTGTGCCCATGATGGGCCTGGGTAAAGGGTTGTATTTTGGCCTGTTTCATGCCATTTCCGCCTTTGGAAACGCCGGTTTTGATCTGATGGGCAATTTCCAGAGCCTGACGGGTTTCGCCGATGACCTGCTGGTAAGCGGCGTGATCGCGGCTTTATTTATTATCGGCGGTCTTGGCTTTACGGTTATCCTGGAAATGTACCAGAAGCGCCGTTTCAGAGCGTATTCGCTGCATACCAAGATGGTCCTTACCATAACCGGGACGCTGCTGGTTGTAGGGACAGTTGCTCTCTTGTTACTGGAGTATAACAATCCCGAAACCCTGGGGGGTCTGGCTGGTTTTCATAAGATATTGGCGGCTTTTTTTACGGCGGCAACGCCCCGAACCGCCGGTTTTAATGTTGTTCCCACGGGTTTGCTGTACCCGACCACCCTGTTCTTGATCATGATGCTCATGTTTATCGGGGCTTCCCCCGCATCTACCGGTGGGGGGATCAAGACGACGACCTTTGGGACGCTGCTTTTTTCTGTGATCAGCCTGGTAAGGGGTCGGGGAGATGTGGCCATTTTTGAAAGACAGATCCCCTTTTCCATTATTATGCGTTCCCTGGGCATCATTTTTATTTCCTTAGTTATTGTGTTAGCGGCACTCTTTATCCTGACCATCACAGAGGAGGCCGATTTTTTAGCGATTGTCTTTGAAGTTTTTTCCGCCTTCGGTACCGTTGGGCTTAGCACCGGCCTGACGCCGGATTTGAGCCCCGTTGGTCGTGCGGTGATTATTATCACCATGTTTGTCGGCCGGGTTGGGCCCTTGACCATGGCTTTTGCCCTGGCACATCGAGAGTTGAGAAAGGGGATACACTATCCCGAAGAACGGATAATGGTTGGATAGTATCGCATGAGTTATTGGAGGAAAAAACATGCCGAAAAAAAAGGGGAAAGCAGATCGGCAGATCGCCGTGATCGGCCTGGGCCGTTTTGGATCCAATTTAGCCATTACCCTGGAAGAGTTGGGTTGCGAGGTTCTGGCAGTCGATAAACGAATGGATGCAGTTCAAGATATAGCTAATAAGATCACCCACGCCGTTCAGGCCGATGTAAACCATGAAGACAGCTTAAAGCAGCTAGGCTTAAGCAATTTTGATGTGGTGGTTATTGCCGTCGGGTCCAGCGTCCAGGCCAGTATCCTTGCTGCCCTCATTGTCATGGAGTCGGGCGTAGAGCAGGTGGTGGCTAAGGCAAGTTCGGAGCTTCACAGGAAAGCCCTGGAGAAAATCGGGGTGTCCCATGTGGTGTACCCGGAAAAAGACAGCGGGATCAAGCTGGCGTACAACTTGATGTCCGTGAACATGATCGATTTTTTGGAGATATCGCCAGACTACCAGATTGCAGAAATTATCATCCAGGACGCCTTTAACGGCAAAACCTTGAAGGAGGCGGATCTTAGAAACCGCTTCGGGTTAAATGTTCTGGCCATCCGCAACAAGGATCAGACCAACGTTTCGCCCCAGGCGGATGATATCCTTCATAAAGGGGATATGCTTGTCGTATTAGGAAACATAAAAGATCTGCGGAACTTTTGTCAAAACTGTTAGGAGGCCATTTTATGTTGATCATCGTCGGCTTTGGGGATACGGGAAAAAAAATCCTGGATGCCTGCGTAAACAGGCATATAATAACGGTTGTTGACCGGGTGCCTGCCGTGCTGCAAGAGCTGGAAAACATGCCTTCTGTTCATGCCGAGCTGGGGGACGGATCAGATATCAGGACGTTAACCCGGGCGGGGATAAAAAACTGTACCCACTTGTTTGCCGTGACGGGCAGCGACCATGTCAACTTGCTGATCACCTTCATGGTGTTGGAATTATTTCAAATAAAAAAGATATTTTGCCGTTTGAACAACGATTCTGCAAGCTTTTTACTGGAAA
>SKMY01000290.1 GCA_007120815.1 Syntrophomonadaceae bacterium
AATATGATGCTTTCACTGGGCCCTGCAGGCAGTCCGGTATCCAGAACACCATGGAGCAAGCGCTTAGCCGCACTCACATAGGCGTTTCCCGGTCCGACTACTTTGCTTAACCGGGGAACCGTCTCCGTGCCGAAGGCAACAGCTGCAATAGCCTGCATGCCGCCGACCCTGTATATTTCAGTTACCCCGGCTATTTTTGCTGCAGCCAGGGTTCCGATTTCCGCTTCTTCATTTTCTCCCGGTGGGGTACAAACAACAATGCGCGGAACACCGGCAACGGTAGCCGGAATGCCCAGCATTAACATAACGGAAGGAAAGCTCCCTTTGCCTCGGGGAACATAGAGGCAGGTGTCGGCGATAGGTGTGACTTTTTCTCCCGCAATAATCCCTTTTTCAATGGTTTTCATCCACATTTCCCGGGGCAGCTGTTCCTCATGGAAACGTTGAATATTATCAGCAGCATATTCCAGGGTTTCCCGGGTGGGTTGATCAAGTTTTTGGTATGCCGCCTCGATTTCTTCCTGGGAAACCCGCAGCTCGTTTTTCGTTAAAGAACGCCCATCAAACTTTCGGGTATAATAAAGAAGGGCTTCATCGCCCTCATTTTTTACCCTGGCGATCACCTCGGCTGCCAGGGCCGCGTGACTTGTTACATCGATTTCCGAGCGGCGCAGCAGCGCTTTTCGCTGCCCGGGATCCATCCCGGAAAGGCGGTATACATTCACCAAAGTCGCTCCTTTCGGAGGTATAGTTGTTCAGCATCAGTACGTCGGACCAATTTCATCAACCAGGGCCCAGAGCCCTCCCAAAACCAGGGAATGCCCTCCAAAAATAATGGGGATGTGAGCCTCAACAGCTGCCCGGGTTAATTCCTTGAATACAGAGTCGTTCATTTCTTCCCAGCGCCCCAGGTCGGAAAGAAAACGTTCCTGGGGAGATAATTTCAATTTTAGATGGGCCATAAGAACCCGGGTGTCGAGAAAAGCACAATGGGCCACCTTTTCAATGGTTTCTATAAAGCCATACGGGCCAACCTGTTCCAAAAAGTAGCCCATTAAGGAGACAACCTGTCCTTTTTCTTCCCTCTCCAATGCTTTCATGCCGCGCTCTTCGGAAAAGATCCGCAGCCGCACCTTCAGGTTATGATTGATGTGGGCGATAACAGGGGCCCCCACTCGGCCCAGAAGAAGCACTTCTTCATAGTCGCCGCGCAGTACCGTTTTGGCCCTTTCCAGGCGGGACAAATCCAGCCGAAGGCTTCTTAACCGCTGATATGTTCGCGGCCCAACAAAGGGGCTGTTGGCAAGCACAAGCAGGTCGGCGGGGGCATCCAGGTCAAACAAGAACCCCGCCGTGTTTCGAAAAAGCCGATGTTCCACCCCGGTGCCGTCCCTTAATGCGATTGCCAGCACATTGTCCATTTGGGGCGGTTCAATGCGGTTAATCAAATTTCCGGGGGTAAAAGCCACGATATCCGCCGATTGGGCATTGTTTGAGAAAATCATTGCTTTACTATACACCAGGAGGGAACAGATTTCCTGAAGCTCCTGAATAGTCACAAAGGGAATACTGGCGCCGCCCATGTAGAAAACATGATTGAGCTTTTCGCGGTTAATCAAGTCGCGGAGCACCTGGCCGAAATGAAAGGCTTCTTCATTTTCAGACACATCGCTGCGACATACTTTTACGCCCATGGCCTCCGCTTCTTCGGCCAGCCAGGTGTAATTAGTAAGCAGGTAAATGGTGCCTATGGATTCCACCTGGCTCATCTTGCTGATATTGTCCAGCAGAACCGCGTGTCGGACACTGACCAGCATTTTTTCTATTTCACTTGCCGGCTCGCCTCCTTCGAAGATGACCACATTAACTGCGTCTTTCACGTTCTAATCAAACTCCTTCTACCTGAAATGCTGGAACGTTTAGTATATCCCTTTTGCATCTCAAAGGACCATGAATAATTTTATTCCGTAGGCTCGATCAGCCCGTAATTGCCATCTTTACGCTTGTAGACAACATTTATTTCTTCTGTATCGGCGTTGTTAAAAACGAAGAAACTATGCCCTAAAAGATCCATCTGCAAAATGGCTTCTTCAACAGGCATGGGTTTCATCACAAAGCGCTTGGTTTTGACAATGCCCGGCTCGAACTCTTCCTCCGCCGGGGGCGCTGCAAACTGCTCGTTTAATTCTTTAAGGCCTTTCTGTCTGAGCTTACGGTTAATTTTTGTCTTGTATTTATGGGTCTGGCGCTCAAGCTTGTCAACAACAGAATCTATGGAAGCATACATGTCTGGGGATATTTCTTCTCCCCTTAGCAGCAGACCGTCGATCGAGATCGTAACCTCTACGATATGTGATTCTCTGGCCACGCTCATGGTAACACTGGCCTCGATATCTGCATTAAAATACTTTTCCAGTTTGGCCAAACGTTTTTCCACGTAATCCTGCAGAGCAGGGGTGACTTCCATGTTTTTGCCCCGTGTCTTAATATTCATAACAATTCCCCTTTCCATAACTATACTCTCACAACAACTAACAAGGTATGAGTAATATTCCCTACTGGACAAAAAATTCCTTCACAATTTTTAAATTAATTGGTGAAAAGCGAAAAGAGGCCCGAACAGCCTCTCCTCACCGGTTATCTCTCATTTTCTTTTACCATATCGGTCCATTATTGTCAAGCAAAAACACGGGGCATACAGGTGAATTGCTGTGTTTATGTCCCAAGCCGTTTATTCCGAAAGAATGTAAATCCGAAGGTTTTTGCGGCCGAAGCGAAGGGCATCATCGTGGCGGTCAAAAAGCAGATCAATAATATGGCCCTTGATCACACCACCTGTATCTTCAGCCCGGGCCAGGCCGTATCCCTCTATATATACCAGGGAGCCTAGGGGAATAACCTGGGGATCTACGGCAATGATATGCGGATTTTCCCTGCTTCCATCCCCCGCTACAGCCCTGATTCCAGAAAAAGTGAATCCGTCGTTATAAATACCGGTGCAATGTGCCGCTCCCCTTGAATCAATGGGACAGCCCGACCCCGGTGTTCCCGGGCAGTAAGCCGTTGCCACAACCTCAAGAACCTGATTGTACTCATAGTGGCGCCCGGAACGAGTGGTGATAACATAATCACCGTATTCCAAAATTCTGTTAACCGGTTCATTGACCATACGGCTGGATAAGAGCGTTCGGGCCATCTCTTCTCCACCGTTTTTTTCCAACTCAAAAACATGTTCTTTGACCCCGGGAACCCCTTCCTGCACGGTCCTAACCTCGCCGGGTTCCAGTTCAGGGTTGTTTATGCGAAGGGTTTCAAAAGGGATACTTTCCATTTCAGTGAAACTCATCCGAACCGTTCGGGTTATTTCAATGGTTTCATTTTTATCGATTTGGGCCTCTAAATTCGGTGAAACGCGGTCATCTTCTGCTAGCCTTACTCCCTCTTCTTGAAGAAGGGCGGAAACCGTTTGGGCATGGGTCCAGGCTTCCCTTGTCTTCCCATCGATGTCGATGGTAACAGGTATAGCCCGTTGAATAAAGACCGTATCTCCACGGCTTAGTCGATGCGCCTTTCCGGGGGTTATCCGGTCATGCTCTTTAACATCCAGGTTTTTCTCCTGGACCAGGTTTTCTACCGTCCGGCTAAAGGTGTAGACCCGGGTTTTCGTGTCGTCATCCACGATAAAAACCGCCTTGACATGCTGCACGTAAAAAATGCAGATCACCAGGGCTGCTAATAAAAAGAATGCCAGGATTTCCACGCGTCTCCGGTTTCGAACGTCACTTTCGTCTTCCGGGGATCGGGGCAAGAAAAAGCGGCCCTTCTTATTCTCTTCCATTGTTTCCTCCTCCAGAATATAACTGATCTAAGTTTTTTATCACACCGTTTGGTAAGCAATACAACGGTTAGTATGCACCGAAACGGTTCCTTTTATGAATGAGGAAGAGAAAGGGGAAGAGGAAGCACCTTTCATTAAAAAACCCCCGCAGGTTTGCGAGGGGTGAAAAAAATATTCGCCTAAGAAAAAAGGATGGTTTTCCAGGGTGACGGAGATAAAAGGGAAAAAGATAA
>SKMY01000216.1 GCA_007120815.1 Syntrophomonadaceae bacterium
CTGTACATTGGTTTTTTCAAAAGGCATTTTCATCTCTCCCTCATTATACTATAGTATTTCCTTTGCCCGAACTCTGACTTTATCAATTTCATATTTCTCGGCTTTTCCTTTTTGTTTTTTGCAAACATGTAATAAGTAAATATTATCAGTGTTAACCAGCATGTAAAAAAACCTGTTGTGCCTGTAAAACTTAATCTCCCAAATCTTTCCTTCAATTTGTCTGGTTTTTAAAAATTCAAAAGCCTCCATGCCTTCGCTTTCCAACAGGCTAATAATATGATACCCTTCTGCCTGTTCTTTTAATGGAAGATTATCTAGATAGTCAATAATTAAATCTTTTCCACCAGCTGTTTTGTAGGTATGAATCTGCATAAATTACTCCTTAATATATTATCCCTGTCAGTAAAGCGGTATACATCAAATTTGTTGTATTACTATAATAACAAAATCCTTTTAAGTGGTCAACCGAAAGCCATTCAATGATGTGAAAGCAATTCAATGATTCCGAGTGACACCTATCTTTCAATCCCGGAGCAATCTCCCAGGCCCTGTCGGGGTATGGTACATTTGAAAATGAAACATCCAGGAAAAAGAGGGGACGTACCCCCTGGATCCATTGTAGATCCAGGGGGTACGTCCCCGTGGTGCGCGTCCCGCATAGGTAGGACAGGTACTCCGTCCCTGTGGAGCGCCATTGCGTAGATCGTTACTTCGAGAGGCCCAGCTCTTTGAGTTTTTCTCCAGTGGGCACGCCGGTTTTTACATCCCATCCGGCCTGGGCATAGTATTCGTCGAGCATAATCTCCTCGTTGACAACCTGGCCCTTGCCCGGGCCGTCGGGCGCCGGCTCTGTTTTCAGCCGTTCGGGCAAGGTGTCGTGGCTGCGGTTGAAGCCTTCACGGGCATTAAAGAGACGTTCCAGGTTGGTGACCCGCTCGGCGGCCTGCAGCAGGTCCTTCAGCTCCAGGCTGCTGCCGGAAGCGGCGTTGTAGAGGGCTGTCCAGGTGCTGCCCTTCACGGCCAGGGTGATGCTGGCAAAGAGGCAAACCCCCAAAAGGTTGGTAGCCATGGAGAGCTCTTTGACCGGCTTAAACCAGGCCTTGTTGCCGTCTTCCAGGGGGTCGACTTTTTCCGTGATCCCCAGTTCCGGCTCCAGGTAGCCGAAGGCGTCGATCACCGAGGCAAAGGGCCGCAGGTGGTCGGCGCCGCGCTCGGAGGTGATATGGGAGAGGGTTTCTCCCTTGCTGGCCCGGACACCGCAGGCGGCCAGCTCTAGCTTTTTCACGTGCATCACATATTTCATGGCATCGCCGCCTAATTTTTCTGCCGCCCGGTAAGAACCCTGGGCCAGTAGATCGCCGAACCCTTCCCGGTTCACGATCTGCCGTAAAATCTCCAGCATGGCTTTGGCGTTGCCGAATTCCAGCTCAATGCCCCCCGTGGTTTCCTTGTCGATGATCCCCTTTTCGTACCATTCCATGGCCGTAGCGATGACCTGTCCCGCGGCGATGGTATCCAGTCCGTTTCGGTTGCAGATATAGCCGGCCATGGTGATGGCGTTGAGGTCATCAATGCCGCACTTGGCACCGAAGGCCGCGGTGGTTTCATATTCCGGGCCGCCTCCCGTCTCTCCCGAGAACTCGCCGGACTGGATCTCGGTGTGGCGGCCGCAGCCGATGGGGCAGCCGTAGCAGGCAAAGGCCTTCACCTTGAGGGTTTTGTGGTAGGCCTCGTAGCCGATCTTGTCCATGGCATCGAAAGTGGTGAACTGCCAGTTACGGGTGGGCAGCAGACCCAGACCGTTGATGGAATCCATGAAGGAAGGGGTGCCAAAAGGCTTCAGCAGGCCGTTGGCGAAGTCTTCTTGCTTTAACTCTTCCCGGGCCTGCCTGGAGAACTTGTCCATGTTTTCTTTGTCTTCAACCTCGATACTGCCGGTGCCGTGAAAAGCGAGGGCCTTCAGGTTCTTGCTGCCCATGACGGCACCACCGCCGCCGCGGCCCGCCGCCCTGTGGGCATCAACCATGATGGAGGCGAAGAGGACTTCTTTTTCGCCGCCCAGGCCGATTTCAGCCATGCGCACCTTGTCATTACCCAGCTCCTGGCGGATTAGCGCCTCGGTCTCCCCGGTGGTTTTGCCCTGAAGGGCGGTTGCCTTGTGGAAGCTGACCTGATCGTCATCCACGTAAACGTAGGTTAGTTCGGGGGCTTTCCCTGTAACCACCACCACGTCGTAACCGGCTTTTTTGATCACGGGCGCCAGGTGACCGCCGACGTTTGCAGCACCGACGCACCCCGTGGCGGGAGATTTAAAGCCGATACAGAGCCGCCCGGAGGTGGGGGCTGTCGTGCCCGTGAGGGGGCCCGTGGCGAAGATGAGCAGGTTGTCTTCACCCAGCGGGTCCGTGTTGGGCTTTAAGTAATCATACAGAATGCGAGCTACAAAGCCTTCCCCGCCCAGATACTGCCGGGCCCATTCCAGGGGTATGTCCTTGACCTGGAAAGTTTGGTTAGTTAAATCAATCCACAGCATTTTTCCTTTAAAGCTTTTCATTTAAAACCCTCCTGTGCATTGAATTTTGAACATCGAAGCCATATTTACGCTGTTTTACTTGTGCTTTGGGACTTTGGGTCGGCACCAACTCCTTTGTGCGTTTATTCTGGCAGTGACAGTCCGGCAAGAAAGCCGGGCAGGAAAACCGGGCAAAAAACTGGTCAGGATGCTTGGAGTTTTGGTATGCTTTCCTTTGCTCTGCAAAGGTTTCGACAGCGGGTTGTTGGAGACAATCGGAGCAGTTGTTGGGTTATGGACCGGGTAGGAACAAACGGATCTCCCCATGAACGCATTTCCTGGGGAAAGCGTTTGTGCCGAGCGGAAGTTGATATATATAATTATAGCAATAAACACTTGCAGGTGTCAATTATTGATTCAAGTAACTATTGACGGTGAAATCTATAGAACGTATCAGCACAAATCTGCTGATGTTCTTCGCTGGCCCAGTTCAAAATCAAGTTCTGCAAATCTTCTGTAGAATAACCTTTTATCCTCTTTCGCACATCTTCCATAAATTCTCTATAACTTAGCCCCACTTTATATCCCTCCTTGATTAGTCCTCTTTGCTGCGCAAATGCTATGAGCTGTTGCTTGTTCACGTAAAATGTGTTACACTTATTTACGTGAGGTGAATAGATTGGAAAAACAAAACGTGACCATATCCGTTTCCAAAGACCTTTTGAAAAAAGCAAAACATATCGCTATCGACCGGCAAACTTCACTTTCCGGTCTCCTGGCCAAAGCACTGGAAGATATTGTGGAAAAAGAGGACACTTATCATAAAGCAAAAGACCGGCAGCGTGCTGTAATGGAAAAAGGGTTCAACCTGGGTCTGGACAGCAACATATCGTGGGAAAGGGAAGAGCTACATGACAGGCGGTAGTGAATTGCAGTTTGTAGATACAAATATCTTTGTCTATGCTTATGATACCTCCAGCGCAGAAAAACACAGGCGTGCCCTGGAGCTGATTTCTAACCTATGGGATTCAAGGCAGGGGTGCCTGAGCATCCAGGTATTGCAGGAATTTTATGTTAGCCTGACATTGAAGATTCCCAACCCTTTAACACCGGAAACAACAGCACAAATTGTTGAAGACCTGGGCCAGTGGCGACTGCATAAGCCAGGACTAAATAATATTATGGAAGCAATAAATATACAGCAGCGGAATAAGATATCCTTCTGGGACGCCATGATCATTTGCAGTGCAAAACAGCTGGGCTGTAATGTGATTTTTACAGAAGACCTCCACGCAAATAAATTATACGAAGGCATAAAAACTGTTAATCCGTTCCTGGATTAAATTCAACTACCGATTTGACAATTACCCTCCTCGAACGAATAATAAAAAAAAAGGAAGCTTGGTTTCCTTACTATCATGCTTTTAAAGGAGCGCATATTTATGTCAGAAACAAGAATGAATACGAAGGATACGCACATAGAGAAGCGCCGAATTAATATCTCAAGCAAACGGCAGATCACAATCCCGGCTAAATATTTTCAAGCTTAGGTTTAGA
>SKMY01000249.1 GCA_007120815.1 Syntrophomonadaceae bacterium
AAAATGAATATGACAATTATTGCAAATAAGGGAAGCAAGAGAACCGTCCCCGTGCTTCCTCGAACCGTCCCCGTGCTTCCTCCCGGTGTTTCCTTAATATATTTTTGCTTTTTTTATGGCCTGAGCTGCCTCAAGGGGTGAGTTAAAGCGATGGTAAGGGTCCTTGGCCATCAGTCGGAGTATAATATCTTCCAGCTCCAGGGGAAGAGTGGGGTTTAGCTGCCTGGGTGAAGGCAAGGACCTGGTCCTGTGAAAGGATAGAAGGGATTTGATGGTGGGCTTCCGGATGGGCAAAAAGCCGGTTACCAGTTCAAAAAATATAACACCCAGGGAAAAGAGGTCCGCCCGGTGATCGACCCCGTGAACAGCCATTTCCATGTTGTCGCCCGGTTGAAGCTTCCCCCAAAGCCCGTTCAGCATGCCCTTAACATCAAAGCGTTCGGGAGCTGCATAGAGGAATGAACGCAGCCCCCGGGGGTGTTCTTTTAAAAATTTACCGCTGAACACCTTACTCCCTTCAATCGCCCACAACAGGTCAAAATCCGCTAGTATTACCGATGCATCAGGGGATAAAAATATGTTTTCCGGCTTCAGGTTACCGTGAGACATATTTTTGATCTGCCGTTGCAGGTCGTTTAATGCGTTACATACCTGCAGCATCAGCCCTGCCGCTTCCACTACAGGCAGGGGGGCTCGGCTGCGGATGATATCTTTAAGGGTATGCCCTGTTTGATATTTCACGGCATAGAAAAAGTGCCCGTTGTAGTAACACTCCTCGTACACCGGAATCAGTCGGGGGCTGTCCAAACCCCGCCAGGATCTGAGATGCCCCTGGATGCGGCGCAGCACCGCAGGGTCCTGCAGGAAAAATGGGGCCAACTTTTTAATTGCCACCGTTTGCCCCTTGTAACGATCCCGACCCAGCCAAACCTGCCCGGAAGGGCCGCTACCCAGTATTTCCAGGGCTTCATATTTCCGCCAAAACCCGGTTCCCATGCTGCGTTTTTTGATGTCTTTCCACAGAAGGTAATTGGGTTCCTGGCTCTTTGTTTTTTCCCGCCAGTGTTCCGATCGGTCGGGATCAAGGGTTTTCCAGCTGGTTTCCAGTTGCTGGCACATTTCGATATATGCCCATCCCAGACCTTGACGCTGGTTTTCCGGAATTTTTTCCACGAGGCTGGCGGCTTCGAAGGGGTTGCCGTCTTGAAGGACCAGGCGGGCTCGAAGCAGGGCTGCTTTCCAGTAAACAGGGCTTTCCGCCGGTATTTTATCCAGGCAGGAATAGGCTTGCTGTAAACTGCCCATTTCTTCATGATACAGCGCCAGGTAATAATACCGGGTGTGAGCCTGTTCAAGGTCTTCCTCAACCGTTGATGAAAAAAGCAGTTCCCCGGCCCGTTGGAGGTCTTGCAAGGTCAGTGAGAGGTAGGCCAAATCCAAAGCAGCCCACCCGTTGGGGTTTAGTTCATACGCCGTCTCCAGGTACTTGCGAGCTTCAATAAACATACCCATCCGCTGGTACAGGCGGCCTATTCTCAAAGGAATGTTAGGATCAGCGGTATCAATTTTCATCAAGAGAAGGTAAAAGCGGATTCGATCCATATCCGTTTGACAGTACTGCATGGCTTCCCGGTAGGCAAATCGGGCATCCTTTTGCCGGTCCGGGAGCACATTGAGAATTCGCCCGATGTTTTCATAGGTTTCAAGGTCGGCAGGGTCCGCCTGCAGGGCCTGGCGGTAGAGCCTTTCCGCTTCGGGAAGGCCGGAAAAACCCATGGTGTAGTTTATTCGCGCGGCTTTCTTCAGCAGGTTAATGTCTTCAGGAAAATAAGTTAGAAGTTCCTGGTAAAAAGCAAGGGCATCTTTTGAGTGTCCCTGATTAAAAAGGGAATCGCCAATGTGGACCATCAAGCGATAATACGTATGAGAAACCAGGAGATAAACATGGGAGGCCGGAATTATTTTCCGAAACAGCTCTTTCAACAGGTTATTCATCAGGCGGCATGTTTTTAAAGCCTCGTCATATTGTGCTGCCTTGAGCTTTATTTCTGTCGTTTTGACCAGTTCCGCCATGCGCTTCTGCGACGGGGTAAACCGATCTGATATCATGGCCATTTTGGTGCTGATCTTTTGACCGTCCTCGGCTGCCAGATAAAGACCAAACTCGACTCCCAGCAGGGCGCTGAAAGTCCCCGATAGCACGGATGCCACTGAAATGTTGGAAGCGGTTTTTTCACTGTGGGCCTTTTTCTTGCTGCTCATGGTCGATCTCCTTATCAACCGTTTAGGGATGTTGGGTTTTAACGAAGCTAAGCGGAGGATTGAGGCATGTCGTTCTAACAGTACTTATCGGCATGATGCCACCTTCATACAACGACCTGGAGAAACAAAATTAATTATTGTCGTCCAACTGTAGTACAGCCATAAATGCTTCCTGGGGTATAGTAACCCGACCCACCTGCTTCATCCGCTTTTTTCCTGATTTTTGCTTCTCCAGGAGTTTTCGCTTACGGGTTACATCACCACCGTACAGGTTCTCGATAACGTTTTTCCTCAGCGCCTTAATGGTTTCCCGGGCCACGGGCCGATTACCGATGACGGCCTGGATGGAGACATCAAACATGTGCCGCTGGATCACCTCTTTCAGCCTTTGAATAACGTCGCGGCCTCGATAATAGGCCTTTTCGCGATGGGCGATAAAGGAAAGGGCATCTACCGGTTCGTTGTTTACGTGGATGTCCACCTTTACCAGGGCAGACTCCCGGTATCCCTTGTGCTGGTAGTCGAAAGAGGCGTAACCCCGGGATCGCGATTTGAGTTGGTCATAAAAATCGTAGATGATCTCCCCCAGAGGCAGGTCATAGAGCAGTAAAACCCGCTCCGTGGAAAGGTACTGCATGTCCCTGTACTCCCCACGCTTCTCCTGGCAAAGCTCCATCACCGATCCAATGTAGTCGTGGGGCATCATGAACGTGCCCTCGATATAGGGTTCGGCAATTCGTTCAATCTCTCCGGCCGGGGGCATGTTGGCGGGATTTTCAATGTATTTTTTTTCACCCTTGCGGGTGACAATTTCATAGATCACGTTGGGGGCCGTGGTGATCAACTCCAGGTCGTACTCTCTTTCCAGCCGTTCCCTGACAATTTCCATGTGCAAAAGGCCTAAAAACCCGCAACGAAAGCCAAAACCTAAGGCTGATGAGTTTTCCGGTTCAAAAAACAAGGACGCATCATTAAGCTGCAGCCTTTCCAGCCCTTCCCGCAGGTCCCCGAAACGGTCGTTGTCCACGGGATAAAGGCCACAAAAAACCACCGGGTTCAAGGGATGGTATCCGGGCAGCGGTTCTTTAGCCGGCTGGCGGGAGGAGGTTAAGGTATCGCCCACCCGGGAATCTTGCACGCTTTTAATGCCGGCCACAATATAGCCCACCTGGCCTGCAAACAAGCTGTCTTCCGGGGTCATTGCGGGACGGAAAACCCCCACTTCCGACACTTCGAAACGCTTCCCGCTGTGCATCATGGTGATTTCCATGCCCTTAGACACCCGCCCTTCACGAAGGCGTACATAGGTAATTACGCCCCTGTACGGGTCGTAGTGAGAGTCGAAAATCAGGGCCCTTAGCGGCGCGTCTTCGACCCCGGAGGGGGGCGGAATACGCTGAATAACGGCTTCTAAAACCTGGTCGATACCGAGCCCTTCCTTGGCAGAAATCATCAAGGCTTCTTCTGCGTCAATCCCCAGAATGTTTTCCAGGTCGGCCTTAACCCGGTCCGGGTCCGCATTGGGCAGGTCGATTTTATTAATCACCGGGATGATTTCCAGGTTGTGCTCCAGGGCCAGGTACACATTGGCCAGGGTTTGGGCTTCAATCCCCTGGGCCGCATCAACAACCAGCAGGGCACCTTCGCAGGCTGCCATGCTGCGGGAAACCTCGTATGTGAAATCCACGTGGCCCGGGGTGTCGATCAGGTTTAACATGTAGCGGCGGCCGCCGGTTTCATAAAACAGGCGCACGGCCTGCATTTTAATCGTAATGCCCCGCTCCCTTTCCAGGTCCATGGA
>SKMY01000024.1 GCA_007120815.1 Syntrophomonadaceae bacterium
CCAAGAGAAAAAAACGTGTAAAACCGGACTTCGCCCCGGTTTACCTGGAATAAAACATGAAAAACAAAAAGAGAAGCCGCCAGGCAGAAGAGAAGGTCAATGGAAAATAACACCTTCTTGGAAAGCATCAGGATTCGGCTGCCGCTCCGCAAAAAATCAAACAAAACGCCCAAAAAAAGCCCCGCCAGGGAAAGCACCAACAGGCTGGCAAGCTGCGGGTCCATGGCCAATTCCGGCATCATTTAAAAAGGCGCTCCAGGAAGCTTTTTCCCCGATCCCGGGCCTTTTTCCCGTAATCATCGGAATAGGCCAACTCCAGCAGGTAGCCTTCGATAAGCAGTTCCCCCTGTTCCAGGTTCAGGTTTTTAATATGAAGATCTTCACCCCTCATGGCCATTAAGCCTTGTTCCGTCTCCAGGACAATTTCCTGATCGTCAAAGCTGTCCACGTGAAGAACTCCACTAATCTCAATGCGTTCTCGATTCTCAATCACCATGCGATGTCGTTGAGCAGTCCGGGAAATCGTTTTATCGTCCACAGGTACCTCCCCTTTTTCTACATATATATCAGGGAGTTCATTTAATTATGCCTGTTTTTACCCCGGGCTTGTTTTGCCGGACTGCTCTTGACTTAATCCCAAAGGCTGACCAGGTCAATATTCTTGTAAAAGTAATTTACGATCTCCCCCGGGGAATTGCCGTCTTCGGCCATGGCACGGGCGCCCCACTGGCACAAACCCACCCCGTGACCAAACCCGGACCCGGCCATCTGAACTGAATCTCCTTCCACGCTAATCTCTTCCAGAAAGGTCGAGCGCATTTCTGTGCTGCCCAGGGCCAACCGGAGTTCGGGTGCAGAGACTTCCTGGTCGTTAATCGCCAGTGAAACAGCCCGACCGGAAGGGCCACGCTCCGCTATTTCCACGGTTTCGATGGCACCGGGGTCTTCACCCGTCAGTCCCCGGACCGCTTCCCGTACTTGATCCAGGGGAAAAGACTCCGACCAGTTTCCCTCTTCTTCGGGAATAATTTCCTGCCCCGGGCTGTCAACGATTTGGATATAGGGGGGATTGCCCTCTTCAAAATCCAGCCCCTCGTCGGCCAGGGCCGTCCGGGGCCCGGCATAAGCGCTGAACCAGGAACGAATTAAAGCCCCATCATGGCAGAGAACCTGCCCCCGGGTGGTTTCCACGGCCTGCTCAACGGCGTCAGTGATATCCGCTTCACTGTAAGCCTGGAACTCCTCGATGTCTGTAGACGCATGGGTCCCTCGCTGGGGGACACCGCCTTGCTCTTCGATCTTCTTCAGCGTAAAGGTTCGGGCAATAATGGCCTGGGCCGCCAGGGCTTCCATGGGCCACTTGGGATCCATTTCCCCGGCCACGACGCCTCTAATGTACGTTTCCATAGGCATTTCTTCAATCCGGTCTTCCTCGGCGATATAAACGGAAATAGTTGGCTCTTGCCGTTCACCGATATCAATTTCGTTCGGTATCGATGGCACCTCGGGATCCCCCGGGGTTGCCGGCGGTTGAGGCGGCTGCTGCACGCCCCCCTGGCAGGAAGATATCAGCACGGTCAGCAGCAACAAGACAGCGGTTCCTCCAATAAAGCGTTGAAGGGTTCTCAAAAAATTCAAAGCCCGTTTCATAAACAAACCCCTTTCCTGATTACATATTCCAGGACATATTTTTCCTGCTTATAGTTTGTTCTGAAGCGGGCGCTTTATTCTTTTTTTAGGGTTATTTTTCCTCTCGGGCCTTAGCCTCATCCCACCAGTGGTCCAGCTCTTCCAGGGTAAAGCAGCTGTAATCTCCCCCGCGGTGCTGCACCTGCTCTTCGATGTACTGAAACCGCCGCTTGAATTTTTCCACGGTGTGGTGCAAGACCAGTTCGGAATCAACGCCCATAAACCGGGCAATATTGACCAGGGCGAAAAACAGGTCGCCCATTTCTTCTTTCACGTGTTCCAGGTTCCCCCTGGAATAGGCGCTTTTAAGCTCTTCAATCTCTTCCTGCACCTTATCAAAGGCACCGCTGATATCCGGCCAGTCAAATCCCACATCGGCCGCCCGTTTCTGAACTTTTTGCGCCTTCATCAGGGCCGGGAATGCGTCGGGCATGACAAAACGACCTGACGCTTTCTTTTTTGCTCTTTTTTCTTCCTGCTTGATCTCCTGCCAGTTCAGGCTGACCTGCCGGGCCGTTTCGGCCTTCTGATCGGAAAAAACGTGGGGGTGCCTGCGATATATTTTTCGGGTAATCCCGTCAATCACATCAAAAAGGTCAAAATCACCCTGCTCCCGGGCCAGGCAGCTGTGAAAAACCACCTGGAGCAGAAGATCCCCCAGTTCTTCACAGAGCTCAGCGGGATCCCCGCCCTCAATGGCATCCAACACCTCGTACGCCTCCTCGAGGAGATAGGGTTTGAGGGATTGGTGGTCTTGCTGCCTGTCCCACGGGCATCCATCCGGAGCCCGCAGCTGCCGCATCATGGCGATCATGTCCCCCAGGGAATAGCGCCGGGGTGAAGGGAGGTGCAGGATGACCCACCCCTTGACATGGTCAGCCCGGGCAATCGACGCCAACGGGGAGGCGTGCACCCGGGACAGGTTCCCTTTCTCATCATACTGCATAAAGGTCACCGGGTGGTCCGATGGATACCACCTGAGCAGCCCTTCCTGGATCCCGGGAAGCATTGACCTGCCGTGTATCCCTGTAATGACCAGGGTTCCAGGAAGGGCATTTTTCACCTGGTCCAGTTGATACCCGTCAACCAGGGTAACTCCCTTGGAAAAATCTCCACCCGGCATGTCCGCCTCCAGGTGATCCAGCACCTCTCCCCGAATCTCCTCACCGGGAAAAAGTTCAATGGAAAATCCGTTCTCTTGCACGAAGGTCTTACGAAGGGCCTGAAGGAGCCCTGATGAACGCCCCGGCTTCCCAGGGAGAGCCAGTATCGCCCGGGGTTCTTTTTTCCACGCCTCCACAACACGCCGGGCCGCTTCACCAGCCAATTCTTGAAGGGGCAGATCCCCGGCCCATTCGCCCGGCATCTCTTCTTCAAAATCAGTCAACTTTAAGCCGGCCTCCCGGAGACTATGAGCCAGGTGACCGGGCAGTTCAGCGGAAATCACCCCTGCTGCCGGAGGTTCCAGTTTTAATATTTTTTCCAGGGCTTTTTCATCTCCCCGACCTAAACCCACGATCCGCAATGCCCGTAATGAATTCACCGAACCAAACACTCCCTTCTTAACTAATCAAACAGGGGTTGCCCTTAGAAAACAAGGGCTACTCTATAAAAACAAAAAGGCTATCCCTTGAATAACCTGAGTTTCTCCGCCACCGTCGTGAGCCGCTCTCCAACCCGGGGCAGGGACATCAAGTCTTCCCGTTTAACCCCACCCACCAGGAACAGCAGAACCACATAGACAAACATCCCGAAGAAAACAGAGGCGAACAGGGCCAGGGCATACGCCGTTCGGCCGACAGTTTCAGCGGCTTCAACCCCCGGCAGGGGTTCCGCCGGGAGAAAGCTCCCCATCAGGACACCATACACGAAGGAAACAGCCATACCCATGAACAGGGCCGCGATTAACGGCTTTCCAACCAGTTCATAAAACTTAAACTGCCACCCGGTAAGCCGGCTCACCTTTCGCATGTTCAACAAAGAGGCCAGCATAAACCCAACGACAGTTGAAATGGCGGTGCCCCCAATATTCAGCGTCGGCACAGCCGTTAAAAACCAGCTTAAAACCAGTTTCACCGATGCACCCAGCATCATGTTTTTCACCGGTTCCATGGTCTGGCCCAACCCCTGCAAAACCCCCGACGTCGCCGTGTAAAGGGCTAAAAAAACAATGGAAAACGCCAGGATGGACAAGGGGTACGCGGCATTGACATTATCGTACAGCACTATGGTTGTCGGTTCGGCCAGAACGAAAAGACCGATGGCCGACGGGATGCCGAAAAACATGGTAATCCGCATGGCCAGGTTGGTGCGGTGCACAATCAACGCCCGGTTGTGCAGGGCCTGGGCCTC
>SKMY01000021.1 GCA_007120815.1 Syntrophomonadaceae bacterium
ACAGCCAAGAAAATCGAATGGGACAGTTTCCGCACAGCGGTCCATGAGTGGGAAGTGAACAAGTACCTGGCGAAATTCTAGTATGGAAAACCGGCTCTTGGGTGCAGTCGTCCGGGCGACGAGTAAGCCTGTGGAAGGCGCTATGGCTCCCTCGGGCGGCCTCCCCGGTTTAACTCCCGTCCGGGTCGATCCCGGCGGCCGACGTCCTGTCGGCCGGACAGCCCGAGGACCTTCGGTCGACGAGCGCCTTTAGCCACAGGCACCAATGTCGCCGAACGAGATGCACCAACTCCCCGGTTAGGGGGTGGTGGCGCTTTCCAAAGCAGTGCTGTATTTTGCCTGAGCCGTTTTCCCATCCCCTGTTGTGGCCCTAAAGGCCGTTATGTTTAGTATAAAATGCGCTTCCCGGTATTGACTACTGTTACAAAAAAATTAATGGAGCAAAGGCGCTCAGATGGATAACCATCCGGGCGCCTTCTCTTTTTGCTTGAATTTATAGGGAAGCCAGGGTTTAATTTCTTGGCTTCGGAAAAATGAGGAAAGGACTGATTTACGTGATGTCGATTAACCCGTTGATAAACGTTAAGAGAATGGTGCAGGTTGTTCTATTGAGCATGGTCGTGCTGCTCTTTCTGCTGCCGGTGGGGGCTGTTTCGGCTGCCGGTGAGGCTGATCTGGTTGCAGCGATGGATTCCATTTGGATCTTGGTTGCCGCGTTTTTAGTTTTCTTCATGCATGCTGGTTTTGCCATGGTGGAAACGGGTTTCACCCGGGCCAAAAATGCCGGTAATATCATTATGAAAAACTTTATGACTTTCAGCATGGGAAGTATTAGCTATACCCTGATCGGGTTTACCCTGATGTTCGGTCTGACAGCAGCCGGTTTTATGGGTGTGACGGGACATGCGTTAACCGATGATTTTACCCACCTGGGGTTGACTGTACCGCTTTACGTTTTCCTTATTTTTCAAACCGTATTCGCCGCCACGGCGGCCACCATTGTATCCGGAGCTGTGGCCGAACGGATCAAGTTTCCGGGCTACCTGCTCTACAGCATCGTGCTCACGGCGATTATTTACCCTGTTGTGGGGCACTGGGTTTGGGGAGGCGGTTTTTTGGAAGAGCTGGGCTTTGTTGACTTTGCCGGCTCCACCGTGGTTCACGGGACCGGCGGCGTTGCTGCTTTTATGGGGGCATACTTCCTGGGCGCGCGAGCCGGCAAGTATAACGAGGATGGAAGCGTGAACGCCATTCCCGGCCACAGCATCACCCTGGGAGCTTTGGGCGTGCTGATTCTTTGGTTTGGTTGGTTCGGGTTTAACGGGGGAAGCACCTTGAGCGCCCTGGATCCGGATATGGGTCTGGTGATTGTAAACACCAACCTGTCAGCCGCTGCCGGCGCCGTTCTTGCCATGGCGGTAACATGGATGAAGTACGGCAAGCCCGATGTTAGCATGACGTTAAATGGTGCACTGGCCGGTCTGGTATCCATCACTGCCGGGTGTGGAAGCCTTTCGCCCATCGCCGCAATAATCGCCGGGGCCATTGGTGGAACAATCCTGGTTTTTTCCGTAGAAATCATCGACCGAAAAATTAAGGTTGACGACCCGGTTGGTGCTGTCTCCGTTCACGGAACCTGCGGAATCTGGGGAACCTTGGCTGTGGGCTTTTTAGCTACAGATGGCGGTCTTTTCTACGGCGGAGGCGCGGGGCTTTTGGGTGTGCAGGCTTTAGGGGTATTGGCCATGGTTGCCTGGGTTGGGGTAACAGCAGCGGTTCTCTTTGCCATCATCCGGGCTACGAAGAGTCTCAGGGTCCCCAGGGAGGAAGAAATAAGAGGTTTGGATATCGGAGAACACGGCATGGAAGCCTATGCCGATTTTGTCCCGAGGTAATGTATCATTAATCATAAATAACATCAAAATGAGAGGAGTGACTCTCGTGAAAAAAATAGAAGTGATTTTCCGACCGAACAAAATGATGGAACTGGAAGAAGCGTTAAATGGTGTCGTTACGGGAATGACAGTGACTCACGTTAAAGGGTTTGGCACTCAAAAGGGAGAAACCCAGGTTTACAGGGGGACCCCGGTGACGGTTAACCTGCTGCCGAAGATGAAAATGGAAACCATCGTTGCCGATGAAAAAGTAGAGGAGATCGTCGGCGTAATTCAAAACGTATGCCAGACGGGCAAATACGGTGATGGTAAAATCTTTATCATTCCAGTAGAAGACGCGATTCGAATTAGAACAGGCGAAAAAGGCGACATTGCACTTTAGGCGGCCCTTTGAGCAACCCAAAGGAAGCAAGGGGACGGTTCTCTTGCTTCCTTTCACTTTTCCTGTCGTCCACCTTCTTCATACACACCCGCACACGCAGATCTCATATAACCGAAAAAGTCATTTTGTTTCAGCAGGCGCAAATGCCACAGGTGTCAGGCATTAAGCAGATGTGTCTGATCTTTTTTTTTGCTTCGTATTTATGCTATAATAATCCCATAATCACCCCTAGATAATTTGTCACATTACGATGGGTCATAAGGTTCGTTTAACGTGCGAAGGAGTTGTATATCGTGTCGGAGAGTTTCAGTTTTGACGTCATTGTCATCGGTGCAGGCCACGCCGGGTGTGAGGCAGCCATGGCAGCTTCCCGGATGGGCTGCAAAACCCTTTTAATTACCACCAACCTGGACCACCCCGCCTTGATGGCATGCAATCCATCCCTGGGCGGCCCGGGAAAAGGACACCTGATTAAGGAAATAGATGCCCTGGGTGGTGTTATGGGTATAAACGGAGACGGCCATGTCCTGCAGATGCGTAAGCTAAATACCAGCAAGGGCCCTGCAGTACAGGCACTGCGGGCCCAAATTGATAAGAATTCATACCAGCAAGGGATGAAAGGGATACTCCAGGAAGAAACCCGTTTAACTTTAAAAGAAGGAGCCGTGCGGGAGATCCTGGTGGAAGGGGACCGGGTCTCAGGTGTGGTCACCCGGCAGGGAAGCACCTACCGGGCCCCTTGTATTGTCATGGCAACGGGGGTTTACATGCGCAGCGAAATTTTTTTGGGAGACAACCACTTTCCCGGTGCACCCGGCAACCAGGTCCCTTCCGGGGAACTTTCCGAAAGCCTGGTTCAACTGGGCTTTGAATTAGACCGCTTCAAAACGGGAACACCCCCCAGGGTTTACAGGCGAAGTATTGATTTTGACGGATTGGTCCCGGT
Source organism: Syntrophomonadaceae bacterium (assembly GCA_007120815.1). Next base: position 3,224 of record SKMY01000021.1, read on the forward strand.
GCCTGGTGAACCCGATGCCGGCACTTTTTCATATACAACGGAACATCCGGACTTCGAGCAGATTCCTTGTTATATGACCTACACGACAAAGGAAACCCATGACCTGATCCTGGACAACAAGCATTATGCGCCCATATATTCAGGGTTGATCAAAGGAAGGGGGCCGCGCTATTGCCCGTCTATTGAAGACAAAGTGGTCCGCTTTCCCGATCGCGAAAGACACCCCATCTTTATCGAACCGGAAAGTAAGGGTTCCGAGGAGATGTACCTCCAGGGCATTTCCACCGGGCTGCCGGAAGACCTGCAACACGCTTTTTTGCGCACCATCCCGGGTTTCAGACAGATTGAAATCACCCGCCCGGCCTACGCCATCGAATATGATTTCTGCCCGCCCACCCAGTTGGAACCCACCCTGGAGACAAAACGCATCAAAGGCCTGTTTTTTGCCGGTCAGGTTAATGGGACGACGGGTTATGAAGAGGCAGCGGCCCAGGGCCTGGTCGCCGGGATCAACGCAGCGCTTCGCTGTAAAGAAGAGCCGCCGTTTATCCTGCAGCGAACAGAGGCGTATATCGGCGTTCTCCTTGACGACCTGGTGACCAAGGGAGTGAGTGAGCCTTACCGCATGTTTACCTCCCGCTGCGAACATCGACTGGTGCTGCGTCATGATAATGCCGATCTGCGCCTTACCGAGATCGGATTTAAGTTAGGGTTAATCGGTCAGGACCGGTTTGAGCGATTTCTGCATAAAAAAAAGCGGCTCGAGGAAGAAAAACAAAAGCTGGACAGCGTTCGCC
>SKMY01000029.1 GCA_007120815.1 Syntrophomonadaceae bacterium
CTTCCTGTTGGCTCACCCCGTGCCCGCCGGTAAGAATAAAACAATTGTTGGTTGCAGCAGGTACAGTAATCGCTAACAAAAATATGTTCTGCCTTTATGCCGGATTCTATCAAAATTTTTTGATTGGTGCAGGCAAGGTCCAAATGGCGCCTTCCCTGCCGAATACCCGGTTGAAAGACCACCTGATTTGACCAGGGAGAAATGGAAGCAAACTGTTCAACCTTCTCTCCAATCTCATAACAGCAAGGTTTGATGCAAGGCCCTAACAAACACTGGATGTTCTCTAACCTGCTGTCAAAGTTTTTCTCCATGACACCAACAACCTGTGAAAGGATTCCCTTGATAGTTCCCTTCCACCCTGCATGGGCGGCAGCGATAACATGCCTATCGGGGTCAAAAAAAAGGGCCAGCAAGCAATCGGCAGAAAACGCCCCTAAAAGCACCCCGCTCTCAACTGTCACCAGCGCATCGGTTGAGGGGATAGTTTGAATGCCAGACTGAACGACTTTTTTATCAATAATAAATACATCCGAACCGTGGACCTGTTCCCCTTGAAATAAATCACGCTCTCGTTTTCCCCATGTCTTTTCCAGGAAAAGTGAACGATTGGATGCAACAAGGGACGGGTCATCTCCCCCTTTATATCCCAGATTTAAGGAATAAAAGGGGCCAGAGCTGACCCCGCCCGTTCGCGTGGAAAATCCATGCCCAATACCTTGCCGGTCCCATCCTGGAAAAGACAGGTACACCATATTTTTCGAGTGATTTTTATTCAAAATATCTGTCATTGAATCATGCCTTTACTTAAAGTATGTATCATAACATGCCTCAACCCGGCTTCTTTAAGCTGGGATAACAACCCGTCAAGCCCCACAGGTTCTGAACCTGGAAGCAAAAACAGGCGGCTGGAATAACCGGCTGAACAGGCTTTATGCAAAACGCTTTCTATTTCCATGGTTTGATGTAAATTGTTATCTTCCTGGAAAAGGAAAAACGATGGGCTGTAAAGACTCCGATCCGTGACACCCCTGATCATGCCAAAATCCCTGCGGTCATTTTCAGTAAAGTATCGAAGGTGAGGGCTGGAGATGGCACCGCTTAAAACAATATTCAGCTCGAATTCCCGGGCAAACATATCAACCCTGCGTCTCATGTGGGAGGCAATTTCCTTCACCATGTTTAATACTTCATCGTGATTCCTTGAATCTTCACCAAGCAATACCCGAACAGTTTCCGGCATTCCCGTAAAATTCATGGTTAACACCCCGTTTTTTAAAGCCCCCTCGATGGGATCAGAGGCTTTTAAACCCCCGCTGCCCAGGTACTTGTTCTCCCCCATTATAAAAGGTAGATCCCGGCGCTTCAAAACGGCTAAAACCTCAAAGCGATGAAGTAATTGACGAATACCCATCCGTAGCAGGCGGTCCAGTTCAATAAAAAACACTGCCTTGTCTTTTGTAGTCATGGCCAGTCTTGGCAGGTTTAGGGTAACCGTAGCAATGTTCCCCCTTCCAGGGCCGCCCGGTGGTCCATGCTGGTTTTCCAAGATGTGCAGTCCATTACTCAAATACCCGGGAGGAACGCTGCAATCATGATTTTCTGTGGCGTTGTCCAAAAATACCAGTGCAATTGTATTGTGTTGAACGGCTGCCTTTAATGCCGCTTTAAGGATATCCTCATTGAGTGCCCGGCCAGATAAGTGAACATCCTGTTTGATTAAAAAGAGAAGGCGAGGCCAGGAATACACTGGCAGGTTTGAGCCCTGGTAATTTTGAAGTATGGCCAAGGCTACCTCCCTGCCTTCCTCAGAGGTGTCGAGTCCAATTTGCATACTGCACTTTAATACCGGATCTACACCAGAAGAAGCGGAATGACACAGATAAGATACAAACCTGCTTAAGGCATGGTGAATGTCTCCCCGATTCAGTTTATGATTGAACCCTCCAATGATACCGCCCACAGCGCTGTCAAATTGTGGCAGAGAAAGCTCGCCGTATATATCTTTACTTCCTTTTTGAATAAGTCCGGCCAAATCAAATAAACATTCAAATAGCTCACCGGTCACTGACACGGGATGTTCAACCCTGCCATGAACCAGCTTCATTTTTTCTGAAACATCCAACAGGAAACTGTCAACTGTTTTACTGTAATACCCCAGGTCATGAATATGTAACAGTCCGTCCCTGTGGGCGTTAGCCAGTTCTTCCGGAAGGAGACTATCGAGATAATACGCCTGGCTGGCTGAAATTGCAATCTGATGTAATTTTTGGGTGGGGGAATTACCGTTACCAAGCTCTTGTTCCAGGCTGTTTTCAAGCAGGATATCTTTAACGACATCCATGAGCTCTGACTTGGCTTCACGTATCCTCGTCCGTTTATCCCGATATAAAATATAGGCCTTTGCCGTTCGGGCATGGCCTTTTTCGATTAGCACCTTTTCAACCACATCTTGTATTTCTTCCACCGTTGGATTTAGTCCGGGAATTGCCTGTTGGCTTAAAAGTAAAATGACGTCCCTTGTCAGGTTTTCAGCCAGCTGATAATTCTCCCCACCAACAGCTTTGGCTGCTTTGAAAATTGCCTGGGTTATTTTTTCAGGACAAAACTCGACAATTCGGCCATCCCTTTTTTTGATTTCCCGGAAAGGGAAGGTCTTTTCTGTCAAGTGATCACCTTTTCTTCACAAATATGGCCAGTCAGCTGGAAAAAAGATCAACCGGCGATGGCCGGCCAGCATCTTTTTGAGCTTCAATCTAGCTTGAGCCTTCTTCTCCATTTTTCCGCAAAGAAATAACCTTATCCAGTTCCTTTTTAAACTCTTCAATATCCTTGTAACGATGAAAAACTGAAGCATAACGAACATAGGCCACTTCATCAATCGGCAGGAGTTTTTCAAGCACCTTATTTCCAATTAATTCAGAGCTGAGTTCCTGTATCTCCTGGTTCCGCAACTCCCTTTCAACTTCATCCACAATATTTTGAAACGTCTGCATGGAAATATGGCGTTTTTCACCCGCCCGGATTAACCCTTCCATGACCTTATTCCGATCAAAAATTTGTTTGTACCCATCCCGCTTGAGGACAAAAATAGGCAGTTCTTCCATTTTTTCAAATGTAGTAAAATGTTTTCCACACTGCAGGCATTCCCTTCTCCTGCGTATAGAGTCCCCTTCATCAAAAGAACGTGTGTCTACCGTTTTACTTTCATATTCTCCACAATAAGGACATCTCATCATAAGGCCGTCCCTCCTGTTCTTCCTCTTACTTGAAGCAATTTCATTATATAACAAACCGTTAATCTGTGTCCAGTTATGCCTCATCCGGCTCAACAGGGTAATCCACTAAAATTGTATCAACCCCAACTTTGATCACTTTGTCCCAGGAGATCACAAGGTCATGTTTTTTCCCTAATACACCCATAAAGCCGCCTGCCCCAGGGATAATGATCGCTTTAACCGTTCCGTTTTCTATATTCAAGTCTACATCACTGATCACGCCCAATCTTTTCCCGTCATTAACATTAACAACATCCCGGTCTCTCAAATCGCTTATTCGAACCATATCAATCCTCCTTGAAACACCCGCTTTGCCGGGTATTGTACTCATTATTATATGGTATCTGCTCAGTCATTGTCTTATTGCTCATACATCGTCGTGAAGCAGGGGGAAGGTTTCTGTCGTTTTCCCCAAATAAATCGGTCCTCCGCTTCGCTCCGGAAGCGACAGAACCGTCCCCGCAGCTTCTCTCACGGTGGCTCTGAATAGTTACATTATATTATAAAATTAAGAACATGCATAGAGTCAACGTAACGACTCAGCCATTTTCTAATTACACATGCTTTGTCGTGACCCAGGGGCTCGGCTCTGTCGTTTTCCCCAAATAAATCGGTCCATCCGCTTCGCTCCGGAAGCGACAGAACCGTTCCCGCAGCGTCCCTTACAAGTCGCTCTGAGTCGTTACTAGCCAACAAAAAAACTCGCCGGGCTAACC
>SKMY01000008.1 GCA_007120815.1 Syntrophomonadaceae bacterium
CATTTATTAAATTGGAAGCTGGATCGATTATCACCAGTGGTTCGAAATATACTCAGGATGGGAATTTATGAACTGCTGTATATTAGCGATATTCCAGAAAAGGTATCCATAAATGAAGCCATTGAACTGGCAAAGTTATTTCAGGATGATGAAGCGGGGCGTTTTGTCAACGGTGTGTTGGATAGAATTAGGAAATCAATAGAAGGAGCGTCATAAATGTATATCCTGGGCATTGATACGTCTAATTATGTTACATCGTTGGCTGTCGTTGAAAAGGACAAGTATAAAGTGCTGCTTATTAGTGAAAAAAGAATTACGTTGGATGTTATTAAAGGCGGCAAAGGGTTGAGGCAATCTGAAGCTGTGTTTCAACATGTCCGGAATATGCCTGAGATTTGGGATTATGTGTTTTCATCAGTTCGCTATGAAAATATTGGATGTGTAGCCGCCTCCACCAGGCCGCGTCCAGTTGAAGGGTCATATATGCCGGTTTTTCTCGTGGGTGAAAGTTTTGGAAAAAGTGTATCATCGTTGCTTGGGGTTCCATTTTACGGTTTCAGCCATCAGGAATCCCATATTGAAACAGGTTTTTGGGATTCAAAATGTCTTTCAACCCATTTTTTATCACTTCACCTTTCCGGTGGAACTACCGAACTAATGGAAGTGATCAGGACACCTAAAAAAGGTATGGACATTCATCTCTTAGGTGGAACCAACGATTTAAACGCCGGCCAGTTTGTTGATCGCGTTGGGGTCAAGCTTGGTCTTTCATTTCCCGCAGGAAGAGAAATGGAGAAGTTAGCTGCCTTGAATACTCACGGAGGATTAAAGGTGCCGATATCAGTTAAGGGTTACGATATCAGTTTTTCCGGGCCTGCTACCTTTGTTGAACGGGCATTGGAAAATGGTGCCCCTGCTTCTGAGGCGGCCAGGGGCGTTGAAGTATGCATCGCGCATAGTTTAATAGATGTCATTCGAAAAGCATCCCAAGATAAATCATTACATGAAGTCCTTGTTGTCGGAGGCGTCGCTTCCAATGCCTTTATTCGAAGGAGATTAACTGAAGGACTTCCTGCTCTTACGTTTTACTTTCCATCACCACATTTTTCCGGTGACAATGCAATTGGTCCGGCGTTGCTGGCTTCTAACCTGGTGAGCTAATCAAGAATATTGCGAATTTTAGGGGGAGAGAGGATATTTCTTCTTAACGACGAAAATTATAAATTATAAATTTAAAAATATTTTTACCTTCTCGAAAGTAAGGTAGGAAAATATTTTTGTGCTATTTTTCCCACGCCTTGTATTATTAGGCTTAGATTGGTCGTATTGGTTTGTATGTGAAATATTTAATAAAGGAGTTGTTGTTATGGCGGCAACAGAGAAAACCCTGGAGTCCGGTGCAATCCCTTATGAATTACTCGATCAAGTGTTAGAAAAGTATAAGGGTGATGCAAGTGCAATTATCCCGATCCTCCAGGACATCCAGGAAGAACTTGACTTTGTTCCAAAGGAAGGAATCGGGTATCTAGGTGAAAAGCTTGGAGTGTCACCTGCAAAAATTTATGGTATTGCCACATTTTATGCCCAGTTTAGGTTGCAGCCTAAAGGAAAGCACACGATTATGCTCTGCGTTGGTACTGCCTGCCACGTTAACGGCGCAAAATTGGTGGGTAATACGATAACTGACGAGCTTGGTATCAGGGGAGGGGAGACAACAGAGGACGGGTTATTTACTTTTGAAGAAGTGGCTTGTATCGGCTGTTGCAGCCTTTCTCCAGTGATGTTAATTGATGGTGAAACCTATGCCATGCTAACACCAAAGTCTACCCGCAAAATATTGAAGGAGTTTCGGGAAAAAGAGACGGCTGAACAAAACTAAGTGAAGGAATAGGGAGGTGCCTGTATTGCACGACCGAAATAAAACAGTCATTAAAGTGGGTTTGAGTACCTGCGGGATTGCAGCTGGTGGGTATAAAACCTATGATGCTTTGGAAAAAGAGCTGGAAAAAAGCAATCAGGATGTCATTCTGAAAAAAACCGGTTGTGTTGGAATGTGTTACGTAGAGCCTATTGTTGATGTGATTACTCCGGACGGTACGTTGTTTTCTTACGGCGGTGTAACGGAAGATAATGTTGCACGCATTGTCGATGAACACCTTGTTAAGGGACAACCTCCAGAAGATATGTTAATTAACAAACAACGGGAAGAGGTCGTTGGGAGTCAAGATAGAATATCTCTTCGAAATTGCGGGATTATCAATCCTGAATCACTGGAGGAGTATAGAGAGCGAGACGGATACAAGGCCCTGGAAAAGGCCTTAAAAGAAATGACCCCGGAAGATGTTATAGAGGAAGTCTTGAAATCAGGACTCCGTGGAAGAGGGGGAGCCGGTTTTCCAACAGGATTGAAGTGGCGTTTTACCCGATTAAATAAGGGGGATAAAAAGTACATCGTCTGCAACGCTGATGAAGGGGATCCTGGTGCTTTTATGGATCGCAGCATCATTGAGGGCGATCCCCATGCTATTGTTGAAGGAATGGCCCTGGCGGCCTATGCGGTTGGATCTGATGAAGGTCACGTTTATGTTCGTGCAGAATATCCCCTTGCCATCACCCGACTGCAAATCGCCATTGAAGATGCCATGAAAGCAGGATTGCTGGGCGATAACATTTTAGGAACAAAATTTTCTTTTTTCATGAAAATTAAAAAGGGTGCTGGAGCCTTTGTTTGCGGTGAAGAAACAGCACTTATCGCTTCCCTGGAAGGAGAGCGCGGCATGCCCCGCCTTAAACCGCCCTTCCCGGCAGAAAAAGGATTCTGGCAAAAACCCACCAGCATTAACAACGTAGAAACCTTTGCCAACGTGCCCTGGATCGTTTATAACGGGGCAGAAAAGTTTGCCGCTTTTGGCACCGAAAAAAGCAAAGGAACCAAGGTTTTTGCCCTGGCCGGTAAAATGAAACAGGGCGGTTTAATCGAAGTTCCCATGGGCATTTCTTTAAGGGACGTTATTTTTGGGGTTGGCGGAGGAATCAGGGATGACAAAAAGTTTAAAGGCGTACAGCTTGGGGGACCCTCCGGTGGTTGTGTTCCTGAAAGCCTGTTAGATACGTCTGTGGATTATGAATCTCTGGTAAAAACTGGAGCTATCATGGGTTCCGGTGGAATGATCGTTATGGATGAAACGACCTGCATGGTGGACATGGCCAAGTTTTTCCTGGATTTTGTCCAAAATGAATCCTGCGGAAAATGCGTTCATTGTCGTCTTGGCACCAAGCGGATGCTGGAAATATTAAATCGAATTACCGAGGGACAATCTAAACCGGAAGAGCTGGATTTGCTGGAGGAAATCGCCTATAACGTGAAAGAAGGCGCCCTTTGTGGATTGGGCCAGACAGCACCGAACCCTGTTTTGTCTACTCTGCTTTATTTCCGGGATGAATATGAAGCTCATATTTTGGATAGGCGCTGTCCGGCAAAAGTATGCCGTGAATTGCTCACCTACACCATTGACCCGGAACTATGCACCGGCTGTACGCGCTGTGTTAAGCGCTGTCCCACTGAAGCTATTGCAGGCGAAAAGAAAGAAGTTCACGTTGTTGAACAAGAGAAGTGCATTAAGTGCGGGAACTGTTTTGACGCCTGCAATTTTGACGCAGTCATTGTTGAATAAGCAAGGTGCTCAGGTCAACTAATTTTATTTCTGTAAAGGGGTGGAGTAAAGCGCATGAGCCAAGTGAGATTAAACATTAATGGCCGGGAAGTTGTTGGCCAGGCTGACCAGACCATTTTGGATATAGCTAAGGAAAATAACATTCATATTCCGACGCTTTGTTTTAGTGGTAACACGGATGTCTACGCATCCTGTGGTATCTGCCTGGTTGAAATTGAAGGAATGCCCAGGCTGCTAAGAGCCTGTGCAACA
>SKMY01000032.1 GCA_007120815.1 Syntrophomonadaceae bacterium
CGCTCGATGCAGCCGTCAACGATGGCCGAATAAAAAGGCCTGGGGCAGTACCGGGCATAGAGATCGCGGCAGGTGTTTTCCAGCTGGGAGATTTTGGTGGTGAAGAATTTAACCTGTTCCAGGTAGGCTTCCAGGACGTCCTCCCAAGAGGTGAAAGTAGCCGGATCAGCCGTTTTGGCCCCCCACTGCTCCCCGGTTTCGGGGTTAATCCCCTGGTGAAGGGCCCACCAGAGGCATTTTGCCAGGACAAAATAGCCCACGACGCGACGGGTAATGTTTTTCCCCGGTATTTCCAGGTAGACACAGCCTGAGACAGCATAATCCCGGGCGTCTTCGGGGGGGACATCCCACTTTTCCAACAGCGGAATCAGGGCCTCGTCGTTAAAGAGGGAAGGAAATCCTATCCCGGTTTTGATGACCTTGAGGGCCTCGGAAAACAGTTTATCCGGTGTTTCCTTGTGGATGCGAAGGGCCAGGCTGGGTTCGATGGTTCTCATGGTTTTGGCCGTCTCCAGGACCAGGTAGGTTAACTCGTTGGTAATATCGCGCCCCTGCTTGTCGGTACCGCCGATGGTAATGGCCTGGAGGGAGGCAACGCCTCCGTAAACCGAGGTGACCAGGGGGGAATAGACCAGGCCCAGCTCCAGGAACTTCACCCAGAGCAGTTGAAGGATCTCCAGCCCCTCCTCCCGGGTTATCCGGCCTTCCTTCAGATCCGCCTCGTAGTAGGGCCCCAGCAGGTGATCAAAACGGATGCCGATCCCCAGGGTGGAGTACTCCAGGTACCTGACCAGGTGGATAAAGTAGAAAAACTGGACCGCTTCTAAAAAGGTGGACGGTGGGTTGGCCGGGATCTGCTGGCAGACATGGGCAATTTCTTCCAGCCTGTCCTTTCGTTCATCGTTTGTTTCCGATTTGGCCATTTCAGCGGCCAGCAGGGCATATCGCCGGGCAAAGTTTATCACGGCATTTAAAACAATAATAACGGACTGGAGAAATTCTTTTTGCTCAATATAATCCAGGGGGATTGTCTGATCGATTTGTTTTAGCCTTTCGTCAGCCAACCGGATGCGTTCCTGCAGCCCGGTTTTGAACAGCGCTTCATAATCGGGCAGGCCCAGCTCTGAGAGGTGAGTCCACAGAAACGTGCCTTCGTACTGCCAGTATCTGGCAAGATCCCCGCTGAACGTCTCCTGGTGGCGGTCGCTCATGCATTTCCCTTTCCAGTACTCGCACAGTTCATCCAGCTCTTTTTTTCCTTCATCGTCCAAGAGGGTTTTCCCCGCCTCGCTGTGAACCAGTCTTTTTACTGAACGCCAGTTCATGTCAATGGGGTGATAAAGGCCTTCCGGGCTGGATGTCTGGTAGCCGACGATGCGCTCCCAGTCCTGGATAAATATGTCCATGTTGTTAAGAACGTGGGCCAGGGCCTTGGCGCGCCGCAGGACCATGGATTGGCCGTCTGTCTGCTTAAAAGATTCCGTCATAAGGCGCGAGCGCTGAAGGTCTAACCTGACTTCGGGACGGTACATGCCCCGGGAAACATCATCTGCCGTATACCCTCTCTGCACATTCCGAACCGCTTTGATGGCCAGCTTACTTTTGAGCTTTTCCGACAGGTCCATTTTTTTATGCCCTCCCATTGGCTTTTAAATGATTTTCATGCTAACCGCCACGGCTCTTACAAGCCAACCACCGGCTTACCCGTCGCCCGGACGACTGCACCAAAACCCGGTTTCCTATGCTAGCTGCCGACAGACCCCTGAAGGCCTGCTGTTCTAATTATTTCCACTAATCTGTGCACATGTCCTTCTTCCGGAGGGAGAATGTCTTTTAAACGGTATTTTTTCCCCAGCTGGTCGGACTTGGATTTGCCCCCTTCGTGGTAGGGGAGCAGCGATATTTTTTCTATGCCGCAGCTTTGTGCCAGGTTCACAATACCTTTGATGTGTTTTTCAGCGTCGTTATAACCTGGAACCAAAGGAACCCGGATCCACACAGATACCGCTGGGACCAGACGGGAGAGCCTGGAGAGGTTTTCCAGGATCAAGGCGTTATCCACCCCGGTACCCCGCTGGTGTTCGGCGGGATCCAGGTGCTTCACATCGAACAAAACCAGGTCGAGAAAAGGCAGCACTTTTTCAAATGTATCCCAGGAGGCGTAGCCGGAGGTATCCAGGGCCGTGTGCAAGCCCGCCTCCCGGCAGCCCTGCAGGAGGCGGGCCGTGAAGTCAGCCTGCATAAGGGGCTCACCGCCCGAAACAGTTAAACCGCCCCCTGATTCCTTGTAGAAAGGCCGGTCCCTTAAAACCTCATCCAAAACCTTATCCAGGGTCACATATTCCCCGCAGGTCTGTAAAGCCCCGTATATGCAGCTATCCACGCACTGCAGACACTGGTCGCAGCGCTCCCAGTCCAGGTCCAGTACCGTGAGGCTGCCTCCATCGCCACCTGCCGCAGCCGGGTTTTGGCCAAGGGCGCCCTTGCTGCAGGCTGCCTGGCATGCGCCGCAGCCCCGGCAGTTGATTTCCCTAATCATCAGGTTGGGGAAAACGGCCTGGGATTCGGGGTTGGAACACCAGAGGCATCTCAAAGGGCAGCCTTTCATAAATACGGTGGTCCGAATACCCGGCCCGTCATGGATGGAAAACCTCTGGATGTTAAAAATCAGGCCTGGGGTGTTTTTGGCTGACCCATTCCCATTGGCATAAATCATGGCATGTCCTATTCCCTTTCATTTTCTCAGGGATCTTGCAATCCCATCATAATAGTAACAATACTGGGCTAAACCGTCAATTGCATCGCTGGTTTGATCAGCCCAGTAACTTATAAGCGCATACATTAGGGCAGGTTGAGAGATCGTTTTTTTTACCTCCACAGGGAACTTTTTTCTTTTCACAAGGTCTTATAGTTAAGACTAAATAAGTGAGGGAAAAAAGATGAACACCTGTTCAAAAAAGCTGCTGACACTGGTCCTTTTAGCGCTCTTCTGTACGGTGCTAGTAAGCACCACGGGCTGCCTGGATGAAGAATCTATCGTTTCTGTCGAACCGGCCGATCAAGTTGACCTGCGACTGGTCGAGGCCAATAACACCTTTGCCCTGGATTTATTCCACGCTCTTTGGAATGAAACGCCCGACGAAAACCTCTTTATTTCTCCGGCCAGCGTTTCCATGGCCCTGGCGATGACCTACAACGGCGCTGCCGGGGAAACCGCTGCTGCCATGGAAGACGTGCTGCACATTAAGGGTATGCCTGTTCAGGAAGTCAACGAAGCCTTTGCCGATCTGCGCTCCATCCTGGAAAACCCGGATCCTAATGTGGAGCTGGCCATCGCCAATTCCCTGTGGGCGCGCCAGGGTGTAGCGTTCAATGACGATTTTCTGCAACAAAACCAGGACTATTTCGGAGCCAGGGTGGCGGCTTTGGATTTTGATCATCCCGATGCCGCTGATACGATTAACCAGTGGGTAGAGGAGCAGACGAAGGGGAAAATTAAGGATTTAATCGAACCGCCCATTGATCCCCTGACGGTGCTTTTTCTGATCAACGCCATCTACTTTCAGGCAGATTGGGCGGAACCATTTGACCCGGAGCTAACCCGAACCACGCCTTTCCACCTGCCCGACGGCAGCCAGAAGGAGCATCCCGTTATGTTTAGGGAGGGAGAATATGAATACCTGGACGGAGATGGGTTTCAGGCCGTGAGCATTCCTTACGGGAAGAACGAACGCCTGAGCATGTACGTCTTTCTGCCCAACCCCGAACTAACTTTGCAGGATTTTTACAGCCGGCTGTCTCCCGATGAATGGCACAGCTGGATGGAATCGTTCTGGAAAACAGAAGGCCTGGTCGGGCTTCCCCGCTTCACGTACGAATACGAAGTGTCCTTAAACGATGCGCTCAAGGCATTGGGAA